>NZ_MRBY01000009.1 GCF_001904615.1 [Limnothrix rosea] IAM M-220 | reverse complement strand
CACCACAAGCCAGTAAATACATCCTTTTCACTGACTTTTGCGTAATGGATAGCTTTGAAAGGGAGGTGCTGAAGGCGGAGGGATACTCAATAGGTTCATCCTCTCAGCGTCCAGTTAGTTTGACTTGCCATTGGAGGAACTGCCGTGGATTCTCAACTGAGTGCGTTTCTCGCTCTTGCCAATTTTCAGCTCGCATGGGAGAAGGTTGCGGCAAATAATGGCTGTGCAGGGGTTGATGGTCAAAGTGTTGCCCAATTCTCTCGCCATGAAAGTCGAAATCTAGCGCGGTTGCGTCAGTCGGTATCCAACGGGACTTATCGGGCTTTACCGTTACGGCAAATTTTTATCCCCAAGAAAAATAAAAGTTGGCGATCGCTGCGGGTTCCGGCAGTGAGAGATCGGATAGTACAGCAGGCTCTTTTAAATGTATTGCACCCTGTATTTGAGCCTCAGTTTGAATCCTGTAGTTTTGCCTATCGACCGGGAAGGTCACATCATATGGCGGTCGATCAGATTTCTGCTTGGCAGCGGCGGGGTTATCGCTGGGTATTGGACGCAGATATTGTGCAATATTTCGACAATGTGGAGCACCAAAGGTTATTGGCAGAGGTCGCAGAGCGGCTACCCAGAAAAATCGTCTCCGCAACCTTCACAGAATTAGTGCTGCATTTAGTCGAGCAGTGGATTTCGGTCGGGGTACTCACACCCGAAGGGTTGCTGTTACCGCAGAAAGGGATTCCCCAAGGTTCGGTGGTATCGCCGATTTTAGCGAATGTTTATCTCGATGATTTTGATGAGGCATTTCTGGATAGATCCCTGAAATTGGTGCGTTACGCAGACGATTTTGTGATTTTAGGGCGCAAGCAAAAGGAGATTATTAATGTTCGTCGAGAAGTCAGTGATCTGTTAGGGGAAATGGGGTTACAGCTACATCAGGAAAAAACTCACCTCACTGATTTCAAGCATGGGTTTCGGTTTCTTGGTCATGCTTTTGTGGGCGATCTCGTCGTTCCAGTACAAAAAAATAAACAACGCCACAAACAATCTTTCCTTGGGAAAGGTGGCCTTAGGCGGTCAGGGGTTTCAGCGGGTTATGCCACCCACCAAAAAGCTCAAGTCCCCCTTCCAAAGGGGGATTTAGGGGGATCCTACGTTCCGAGCATTGCGGATTTACGCATTGTCCATGCGGATCCGGTCAGTAAATCTTCGCCACTACAGGGGGCTTTAGTCGATGCATTGAAAAAATCTCAGCAACCCATCCCGCCGCCATTGTTTGTGGTGTTGGGCTATCGGGTGCGGCAAGAAAAACGGGTTGAAATTATTTCACAGGAGTCTATCTGGAGGGAAGGTATGTCTACGTTGTATTTGGTCAATCAGGGCACAACGGTCAAAAAGGAGCATGGGCGTTTTCTGGTGAAGGAGCCGAAAGAAACGCTCTTTGAGATTCCCTCGCGGGAGGTCAAACGGTTATTGGTGTTTGGGAATGTTCAGCTCACGACGGCGGTGATTACGGAATGTCTGGATCTACAGATTCCGGTGTTGTTTTTGTCGCAGTTGGGTCAGTACAAGGGGCATCTCTGGAGTGCGGAATATGATGATATCTCTGTAGAAATGGCTCAATATCAGCGGCAAGGGGATGAGTCTTTCCGGTTAGAGACGGCGCGAAATATTGTGATTGGAAAGTTGGCAAATTCTCAGCGTTTACTATGGCGACTAAATCGTAAGCGTCAAAACGAAGTAGTCCAGAAAGCTATTGAGGGTCTAGATAATGACATGGCTACGGCGGAACAAGTGACCGCGTTAGATGCGCTTCGGGGTTGTGAGGGGGCAGGGGCAGCTCGTTATTTCAAGGCTCTGGGGCAGCTCATTACGAATGAGGCTTTTACTTTTGAGCAGCGTAATCGTCGTCCACCGAAAGATCCGGTTAATTCTCTTTTGAGTTTTGGTTATACGCTTCTGTTCAATAATGTCTTGAGCTTGCTTTTGGCGGAGGGTTTAAATCCTTATCTCGGTCATTTGCATGGTTCTGAGAAAAAGAAAATGTTTCTCGCCTTCGATCTAGTGGAGGAGTTTCGGTCGCCCATTGTGGATAGTTTGGTGATGCGACTGATTAATCAAAAGTTTTTTAAGCCGACGGATTTTACTTGGCCGAACAAAGAAGGCGGTATTTATCTCAATGATGTGGCGCGTCGTCCTTTCCTAAAGCATTTTGAGAAGCGGCTGTCTCTGGAGCTTTCTCACCCTGATGTACAGTCTCCGGTTTCTTATCGACGGATTATTCAGCTACAAATTCAGCGCTATAAGCAGGCATTACTAAGCGATATTCCCTATGTTCCCTACCGCAAGGTCTACTGATGTTGGTTTTAGTGGTTTACGATATTCCGGATAATAAGCGGCGAACGAAGCTAGCGACTTTTTTGGAGGGTTATGGGCGGCGAGTGCAAAAGAGTGTGTTTGAGTGTTTTCTGACGCGGCAGGAAATGCAAGCGTTGCACTGTGCTGTGGAGCAGCGTATTGATGTGACGGAGGATAATGTCCGATTTTATTGGATTCCTGCGGACGCTTTGTCAAGGGCTTTGACTTTAGGCAGCTCTCCGCCTGAGCCACCACCAGATTTTTATATTATCTAATGTAAAAATGCCGTCGCGTGGAGAAATTTTTAGGTAAACTTAGCGTAATTCGGCTGTGCTGCCATAGGTAGGCAGATCGCTGAAACCCCTATTCTTTCGTTGACCTATGGCAAATGCTTGTACAGCAAGGGTTCTAGCCGTTGTTTTTTTCGATTTTGATGATTTTTGGGTGCGATTTTCGCTTGATTTTCGACCTATGGCAAATCACGGGGTTGAAAGTCAGTCACAGCAAGGGCTCAAAAATGGGTCTCTTTCCTAACCCACACCCCGCAAGGGGACTGAAACGCCCAGTTCATTCGCAAGGTCACCAACTGTAGCGTTGGGATTCTTTCCTAACCCACACCCCGCAAGGGGACTGAAACGTTAGGTTGCTTAGGTTCCACGACATCGCATTACACTTTCCTAACCCACACCCCGCAAGGGGACTGAAACCAGAAATAATCCCTAGTGAAAATAGCATGAATAGAAGGCTTTCCTAACCCACACCCCGCAAGGGGACTGAAACGTCACCAACAATGTTAGTGTTGTCGATGTCAGAGTCAAAACACCTTTCCTAACCCACACCCCGCAAGGGGACTGAAACACCCCTATTTTTGCAATAAGTGGTATGCCAGCGTTGCCGCTTCTTTCCTAACCCACACCCCGCAAGGGGACTGAAACTGTCCAAGAACTTTAAAGCCAACATCTGTTGTGCCGCTTTCCTAACCCACACCCCGCAAGGGGACTGAAACTTTGATATCTCGTGGATCATAGGATATTTTTGTTCCCCTTTCCTAACCCACACCCCGCAAGGGGACTGAAACAATAATAACAGCTAGAACTGTGTTGTAGTCAATAGACATGGTCTTTCCTAACCCACACCCCGCAAGGGGACTGAAACGATGCGCTTACAGGCATACCGAAAACCAAACCAAATCTTTCCTAACCCACACCCCGCAAGGGGACTGAAACCGACGCTTTTTTGAACGGGAACAAACTGATCATCTGTACTTTCCTAACCCACACCCCGCAAGGGGACTGAAACACAACATGCTCCAACAGACATGGATGGTCGTTCAGCTTTCCTAACCCACACCCCGCAAGGGGACTGAAACAGCTTCTTCCAGTAACCCACTTCTCCTTGCGGGAGAATCTTTCCTAACCCACACCCCGCAAGGGGACTGAAACACAACATGCTCCAACAGACATGGATGGTCGTTCAGCTTTCCTAACCCACACCCCGCAAGGGGACTGAAACAGCTTCTTCCAGTAACCCACTTCTCCTTGCGGGAGAATCTTTCCTAACCCACACCCCGCAAGGGGACTGAAACATGCAATACCATTCGGAGGCAGTGCAGTAGCACCAAAGCTTTCCTAACCCACACCCCGCAAGGGGACTGAAACTAATTAATTTAGATGATTCAGCTTTTATTCTAATAAAATCCTTTCCTAACCCACACCCCGCAAGGGGACTGAAACAGGCTAAGGAAACACTCGTCGTACCTCCTTTACGACACTTTCCTAACCCACACCCCGCAAGGGGACTGAAACCCTGCCCCCGATTCAACATCGTCAGTGATAACGGGACTTTCCTAACCCACACCCCGCAAGGGGACTGAAACATTCAACGGATTCAACGGATTCGACAATCTGAATTTCAACTTTCCTAACCCACACCCCGCAAGGGGACTGAAACAGATCAACATTGTTTTCTTGAGGGTCATTTTCGTACCCTTTCCTAACCCACACCCCGCAAGGGGACTGAAACTGCGATCGTTCAGCTCGTCTTCAAAGTTTTCCAAACTCTTTCCTAACCCACACCCCGCAAGGGGACTGAAACTTATTTGTTTATTTTTGTTTAAATACAGTTTTGTGAAACCCTTTCCTAACCCACACCCCGCAAGGGGACTGAAACAGTTTAATACTTCGTGGTAAAGAGCCTTCATAGTTAGAAAGATCCTTTCCTAACCCACACCCCGCAAGGGGACTGAAACAATAAGATTGCGTAATAGTATTAGCAACCTTTAAATCTACCTTTCCTAACCCACACCCCGCAAGGGGACTGAAACCTTCATAATGGTCGACAGATCCGGTGAATAGGCTTTTTCCTCTTTCCTAACCCACACCCCGCAAGGAGACTGAAACCATGGAGATGTTTTGCGTAAATTGTTAAACAATTACCCCTTTCCTAACCCACACCCCGCAAGGGGACTGAAACACGCGCCCACTATATTTGACGATTAAGCCTGCTGGTGTCTTTCCTAACCCACACCCCGCAAGGGGACTGAACAGGCAAGGTAATGTGTGTTCCGATGATTGGTCGTGGGCGCATCTCGATGTCGCCCTTACATAAATGGTGATATTAGGGTTTTTCGCAAGATATTTTTCAGCAATGAAAAAATCCCTTTTTGAATTTCAGTCCCCCAAAGGATACCGAAATCTTGAATTCTGCCCTCGAAAAGTGAGAGATGAAGGAAAGAAAAAAGAAGAAAATCTAAAGATTACTTTTGTTGAGCAAGTATTGGCCCACGAGTTTCAGCCTTAGTTGAGCAGAAAAAGTCAAAGCCACTGAACTTGTCTCCTAAAATTAAAAAACGACCCGACACTAGAATGATGACCAAGCAACAAGTGCTCGACCTTTTAGCTGAAAATAAAGCCCTACTTCAAGAACAGTACGGCGTAACAAAATTAGCCTTGTTTGGTTCTACTGCAAGGGATACCGCCACCGACAAAAGTGATGTAGACATTTTGATTAGCTTTGAAGGCAAAGCCACCGCGAAAAGATATTTTGGCGTACTCTTTCACCTCGAAGACCTTTTAAACTGTCCCGTTGATCTGGTGACAGAAAATGCCCTGCGTCCCGAACTGCAACCCTACATCGATGCAGAAAAGATTTATGTCTAGAAATACTCCGGCGAGGGAATGGCGATTTTATATTGACGATATGATTCGCTTTACCGAAAAAGTCCAACGTTACACCCAGGGTCTTGACCAAGAAAGCTTTATTCAGAGCGAACTGTATTACGACGCAACTCTCAGAAATCTGGAACTCATCGGTGAAGCCGCAACCAATATTCCACAGGACGTTCGAGCAAAATATCCAGTAATCCCTTGGCGACAAATCATCGCCACTCGTAACCGCATTATTCATGAGTATCTCGGCATAGACGATGACATTATCTGGAGCATCATTACCGACGAAATTCCGGGGCTACTTGTGGAACTCCAGAACCTAAAACAGACCGATGGCATCTAGAGATTTAGTCGCTTCGAATAAGAAATAGAATTCCTTTTTCACTAGAAATTAGTGTAAGTGGCGTAACCTTCTGAAACCCCTTCCGGCCTAAGGCCACCTTCCCCAAGGAAGGACACTAGAAACCCTCTAGAACTTATTCGGAATGATCATATTCGAGATTACTGAGCGATCGCCGAGCGCGTTTTAGGTAGGTTTTGGCAGTTTCATAATGAATGCCGAGGTCAAAGGCGATGTCCTGCAAAGATTCTCCTCGTTCTCTGCGTGCAAAGATCAATGCCCAAAGCTCCGTTATCCGTTGGGTGCGATCGCCCTGATACTTTTGCCGTTGAGCCGAAAATAGTTCTCTTAAACTTTCCACCCGTTGCAAGAAAAGCTGCTCGTCTAGATCAATGAGAACAGGTAAATCCACTTGTCCTGAAACCGTAAAACCAAGCCCAAAGGACGTTTTGTGACCCGTCCCGCAATAGGGCGCAAATGACCCCAGAGCCGAAAATAAACACCAAAAGTTTTTCTGATTCTTCCCCTCCGGTCGCACCGCAAACTGCACAGAACCGATAAACCCCGTCACTGCGCCTGCTTTCCCTGCTGCAACAGAGCGTGTTTCGATGCGGTGCTGCCGAATAACGACAAACTCATCCACCCAATCCAAAAAATTATTGGTCTCGACCGCAAACCCCGAAAAATCCTGCCATCGCCGTAAATAACTCTGAAAAATATTGCGGGGCAGCGGCAACGGTAAATGTCCACCGCGACGACGAAACCCAGTAGGGGATAGAAAACTCAAGGTCACTTTATCCCGCAATTTTTTTCGCCATAAACCCTGATAGGTATTGGGCTGTAGGCTCACACTGACTCGCTCAATGGTTAGCTCAGTAACTTTGCCGCTCCCTAGCCACAGCAGCGATGGCTTCACTGCCCACAGCCATGCCAACACCCCATCCACTGCTTCTGGGGACAATAGGTGCAATGACCATTCATGGCGATCGCCGGCTACGAGACGGAGATTTTCGGCGACAGTGCCGCCCCCTAAACGCGACATGGAAAAAGGTTTTTCGGATTGCCCGTCGTGGAGATAGGTGGACAAGGGGGGATTGTAATCTTGGATTTGGTTGAGAAACCAAGCGTGTAAACCCTTTGCGTAATGCGCCCTCAACACAAAATCCTGCTGGGCGCACAGTTCAAAGCGTAGCCCCACCATATCCGTGTGCTTGCGCTTGGATAATTTCATCAAATCAAGCTGCACCGCCATATCCAGACAACTCTCTCGTCACAAAGGTCTCTATAACTTTACAGGTCTTCCCCGCAGGCTTTCTCAATGTCTGAAGGGCGATCGCCTCACAAAGCCTCGCGGAAACAACCTTTAGTATTTATTTCTTTTTTCTCCTTAATAATCTGTCGTTCTCAGTTCAGAATTTTCAATTTCGGTACTCTTTGGGGGACTGAAATTGAAAAAGGTATTTTTTCGTCGATTAAAATTTGAGGTTTGCGAACAACTCCTACGTCGCCGTCATTTATGTAGGAGCGTCATCGGGATGCGACCATGACTAACCATTGGGACACATAGGTTAGTCCCCTTGAGGAGTAAGTCAAAAAAGTCCCCCTTTCAAACAAAAGATAAAGATAGTTTTTGTCCTTCCTTGGGGAAGGTGCCCGAAGGGCGGAAGGGGTGTCAGTAGGTTACGGAACTATGTTTTGGCTTGTCTAGGCTCTGTTTTTAGCGGAGTTTATGGAGAATCCCCCCTAGCCCCCCTTAGAAAAGGGGGGAGTCTCAATTTCAGTCCCCTTGCGGGGTGTGGGTTAGGAAAGCGTCGGTGACCAAACTGCTACTGGCGGTAATGGCGGGTTTCAGTCCCCTTGCGGGGTGTGGGTTAGGAAAGGTCAAAAAACGAGAGCGCTATGATGGTTGCAAATGGGAAGGGTTTCAGTCCCCTTGCGGGGTGTGGGTTAGGAAAGTTTTGATTGGTTTAGGAATCTCTGTAGGTATCGCTGCGTGTTTCAGTCCCCTTGCGGGGTGTGGGTTAGGAAAGGATTATTCCGCACGACAAACAGGTGCCGGACTATATACAAGTTTCAGTCCCCTTGCGGGGTGTGGGTTAGGAAAGGATTTACAATCTTGTTCTCATGGCGGCTCGCACGAAAGGGTGGTTTCAGTCCCCTTGCGGGGTGTGGGTTAGGAAAGCAGAAACTCTAACTACTTTAAGCAGTGGTCTAGCTGTTTCAGTCCCCTTGCGGGGTGTGGGTTAGGAAAGCGACATGGGTAACGGTGCTTCTCTCACTTTCCAAGGTGAGTATGTTTCAGTCCCCTTGCGGGGTGTGGGTTAGGAAAGCTGAAACTAACGAACGCCCAACGGGTGATGACAATCACCGTTTCAGTCCCCTTGCGGGGTGTGGGTTAGGAAAGAATTGCTATTTCTGAAGTCTTGTTAAACACCATTCTAAAGTTTCAGTCCCCTTGCGGGGTGTGGGTTAGGAAAGAGTTGCCACCACATCTTTCAGTTGCGCACAAAAAAGTGATATTATCTGGAGTTTCAGTCCCCTTGCGGGGTGTGGGTTAGGAAAGGACATGAACCACGCTGAACGCAATGCAGACATGTTGCTAAGTTTCAGTCCCCTTGCGGGGTGTGGGTTAGGAAAGGGGTGTGGATCTAACTACTGCTCAAAACTTGATGGATGTTTCAGTCCCCTTGCGGGGTGTGGGTTAGGAAAGGATCATGACTCTTGTTAGCTATGCACCTATTGCAAGAGCAGTTTCAGTCCCCTTGCGGGGTGTGGGTTAGGAAAGGGGTATTAAATTATCAAACCAAGTTGTGGGCTTAAAGTTTCAGTCCCCTTGCGGGGTGTGGGTTAGGAAAGGATGAAGACAGTCGTTATTATGGCGTGAAGTATTTTATATGTTTCAGTCCCCTTGCGGGGTGTGGGTTAGGAAAGCTTGTAATCTTTTGTAATCTTCTTGGAGCAGCTCAGGTTTCAGTCCCCTTGCGGGGTGTGGGTTAGGAAAGAATTGCTATTTCGAGGACGGTGCTGGCAACGGAACGGGGTTTCAGTCCCCTTGCGGGGTGTGGGTTAGGAAAGAAGCTGCAAACAAAGCAGAAGTGGTAATCGAGTATGGTTTCAGTCCCCTTGCGGGGTTTGGGTTAGGAAAGGCTCTAGGTCTAGCCGTTACCGCGTCTTTAGCTGCAGTTTCAGTCCCCTTGCGGGGTTTGGGTTAGGAAAGTTCAAGGTGGCCACACAATTACCGAAAACGGTGAAATGCGTTTCAGTCCCCTTGCGGGGTTTGGGTTAGGAAAGGCTCAGGTATTCAAAATCAGTACTTGGAGAGCTTGTGTTTCAGTCCCCTTGCGGGGTTTGGGTTAGGAAAGAAAGCTAATTGATGCACAGCAACAAGAGCAGTGCCAAAATCGTTTCAGTCCCCTTGCGGGGTTTGGGTTAGGAAAGAGACCCATTTTTGAGCCCTTGCTGTGACTGGCTTTCAACCCCACGATTTGCCATAGGTCGAAAATTAAGCGAAAATCGTGCCCAAAAATCATCAAAATCGAAAATTTTAATGGCTAGAACCCTTACTGTACCAGCATTTGCCATAGGTCAACGAAAGAATGGGGGTTTCAGCGATCTGCCTACCTATGGCAGCAGAGCCAAGTTGCCTTCAGTTTACCAAAGATTTTCCGATGCGCAACATCAAAAAGACAACGGCAGAGACAACCTCCGAGGAAACTGCGACGCAGAAAAACTAGACCCCGCCGTGAGCCGCCCAATACCCTGCTGCATAAATTCCCCCAGACTCTCCCAAAAATCCCCATACTCAGCGTGGGTGACAGGATTCATACCGTGGGCAAGGATCGAAAAATTCCGAAACTGGAGCTTATTTAATAACCTGTCCTTGTATTCCCCATAAAGCTCACCGAGAGGTTCATCCGACAACTCCCGCAACAGCTCATAACTGGGGATTAGCCCGATTTGAATCTTGCCATTACGATTATTGCGCCGCGCCCCATACCGCCCCCGTAGAGCTTTTGGCAACATCTCCAGCTCCAGATCACCCGTTTTAATTTGATATTCCTGCCAGAGCCGCACCTGCCCCAACAGCTCGATCGCCCGATAGAGCCGCGCCACCGCATCATCAAACCTTTGCTGGGACGCACGCCGTTCTGCATTAAACAACAGATCCTGCACAATCTCGTAACCATGACCCTTGATGCCATTCTTCCCCTCAAAACGATCATCCACTGCCGGAGCAATAAACTGCCGACTGCCAATCACCCGCTTGAGAAATAGCACCAAATCTTTTGTACTAGGTTGGCTCAAAAAAGGTTCCAGATAACCCCAAGCCTCACCATGGTCAAAGCGATCCCAGAGGTCTAAACCCACACAAAAATTGAGATGAGCTTCAACTGACCCCAGATCCGCAGATTCTGTATCCCGCAGGAGTACCTCAAGGGCGGCGATCGCCGCAGGGTAGTTGTATTGACCCAGAAAACGCGGCAAATCCTGCTCCAACACCCGCTGAATCGTTAACCCCGTCACCGTTGCCCGTCGTACCCGTTCGCCCCGTTCCACTTTGATGAGATTCGTGCGCTGCGCCGTGGTGATGTAAACCCGTAGGTCATAATCGAGGGCGACAGTTGCCAACGCCACAGACATTGTTTTTGTGCCGCCCGTGTAATCCGCCACCAGTTCAGCCGTCGTTGCCGCCGCCTGAATTTCCCGTACCTTCTCACTAATCTTTTGATAGCCTTCCGAGAGATCATCAGGATTTTTTAGGAGCACTACATCCCGATCCGGGTCAAAATCGCTTAAACCCAGCTGAGTCGGGATATTCGGCAACCTTTCGAGAACTTCCGCCCCGCGCCGCACTTCACAAGGTTTACCATCACCTGTCACCTGAGAGATGCTTCCCCGCTGCCCACCAGAACAAATAAAGATAGTGCGATTTGGCTGTAGAGATTGGATCGAAGTGGCGATCGGTTGATGGGAGCCACCCACAGTGATGAGGAGAATTTTTGTCATGGCAAATAAAGACCTTTGCTAGTCTATGCACTCTAAATTTCTACTTTTTTGTTTATTGTTTGTAACCGAAGCCTTTTTCTAATTGCGCCACAGTGGACCATTCTTTTGTTTCTCCTCCTGACGCGGATCTAGAGGTAGACCTCCACCATCGGCTAAACTCGGTAAACTCAGGCGATCGCCCGCTTCATTGTCCGTAAACCATTCGTAATTTTTTCCGTCAGAATTAATGTCTTTTTCCCGACGAGGATAATGGGTTGGTAAACCATCTTCAAAGCCCGTCAAAGAACGACGGAAGGCAGTAATAAAAGGCACATTTTCAAAAGAAACCTGGTACGCAGACTCGACCGCCGCAGTGTAAGCAGAAATTAATTTAGTTTTGTCGAATTCGGAAGGCTTAACAGATCGCAGAGAACCATAAAATTCCTGCCAATCTTCTCCGTTACGCAAATCAGTTTTTGTGATTTCTAAACGAACACTACCAAAACCTAACGGCTTACCACCGCCTAATCGATGAAAAGCATTTTCCGGTTGATTTAGTAGCCATAACAAAGCACCCAACTCAACTGTTGAAAGATTAATGACATCAAGATCAAACGAGAATTCAGTACCGGGATTGACCCAACTTTTAATCGACTTGTTTTGCGAATCTCGCTCACCATTAGAACGTCGATATTCTTTTGAAACATCTTCAGTGGAACTATCCCAATAACCTTCAGGTAAAGACGAGTGGTGCGGGTAAACCTTCCGTCCCCTTAGTCCCCGTGCTTCGCTTTCATAACCATATTTCTTCTCTTGTGGTTCCTTTCCATCATTGGCAATAGGTGATCCTTTTTTATCTTCAGCAGCATAAAAGCGAGTTTGAGCCGGCTTCGGTTCCCCCAGAATTGCCAGAGGTACACCCAACTCCCCAAGATCATTATTAATAGCCTGATCAATTGGTGTGCTGCACTCGATACTATGGACTCTTAATTGCCCTTTATAAGCATTGTTCTTTGAATCTTTCTTCTTCGGTTTACGATTATTTTGATTCACCCAGCCGAACACTCGATCAGCCGGAGACAGTTCATTAAAATCTACCGCTGGTTGCAAAGAATCAGATAACAAATTAATTGGTTTTTTGTCATACAATCGCCGCGAAATAGTTACGGGTTGCAGCGCAATAATATCGCGAGATTGTAAATCGTCAGGATTATAGTTTTCGTCTAGCTCAACGTAACAGAGGATACCCTCAGTAAGCTGGCACTGATTCGGATCGAATACATGGCGTGACCATGCTGTTTCGCCGGGTTTAAATCCAAGATAATCACGAGGAGATTGCCCTTTATTTTCCCGTTCTGTCAAATCTTTTTTATGGGTTTTCTGATAGTCAGAAATTAAGTTCTCCCAGAGCTCTGTAATTGCTGGTGTGATTTTAATTGCTGGATCTTCAGTATCTGAATGTTGAATAAATACTCGTTCATTTTGTTTCGTACTGATATTTGCCCCTGTGACACAGACCCAGCCAAACTTCCAATCGCCACCCGGCTGATTATTAGAATTCCATGGTTCAATTTTTGTTACTTTACCTTTGCTGAGTAGAACCCTGACGCGATCGCCATGTTGGGGTAAAGCTCTGTTTGGATATTTAACAGAAGCTCGCCCTCGCTCACCTTTGTCAATAGCACGGCTATTTTTATCGTATCTAGGTAACTTCGCTGCACCTCCAATACAGCTTGCTCTTGGTTCCTCTAGAATTCTGAGATACAACCCATCATTACGTTGTTCAACTCGTGCGGGTTTAGCTGTCGTGCCTTCTCGTGCATCCATTCGATAAGCCAACCGTTTGTCATGTTTATCAAGAACAGCCAAGCGCGAATTTGTAATCGCCTCATAGGCCGATCGCAGCATTCCTTTAAGAGAAGTCGCGGGTAAATAGGGCTGGCCGTCTGCTTCTAATCGCACCGGATAGGTTTTGTGATCATTCTCTTCGGTCATCTCTGCGGCATCGGGAATCAGCAGAGGAGTCACAGTGGTGAGCTTCATCGAAATTCGACCCGACCAATATTCCGGTAAATATCGTCCATGACCCTTGGGGCGGCGATCGCCCAACTCTCCTTCAATTCCATCTCTGGGTAAAGCAGGCACAAAATTATAGGGATTGTGGAAATGATCTGACGTGTCATTGTTAGAGGATTCCGCATTACTTTCTTGAATGGATACTTCACCTTTTTCGCGGAAATTTAGAATTTGCTTGTCTTTAATTTCAAATTCAACCTCTAAAGTTCCCTGTTCCAGTTCTTCAAGTTTTTGACGTAAATTTGGAGAGATTTCATCTTTGGAAATTGACTGAAATGACCAGCTAGTATACTCGCCTTCTGGACTGGTGTAAGAAAAGGAAAACTCAAAAGACTTTTTTACATTGCCTTTCTTATTTTTTTTGCTTTTGATCCTTAAAGTGCTAATTTCCATCACGCTACCTCCATATTCAATAAACGTTCTTCAATAACTGCGTAATTACCACATTGATCCTCTGCGGCGAGATACTCCTTCGTTTTTAGATAAATCCGTTGGTGCTTTTCTAGGGTTTGTTCACAGGGAATATCCAATTTGCCAATACGAGCCTCGGCTAACCGTTGCCAACCTTCTGCTTTCGGTTGATTCTTCGCTTTTTCGCCCCAGACAATATATTGCTGAGATAAAGGCTCACATTTTTGATTTTTCTCTGTAAAAGCTTCAAGGGATAATTGTGACTCTGATAGAAAAACAGTCTTGCCATTTCCGTTAGTTTGATTTAACCAACGTAGTTCGCAGTTTGAATTAAAAATTCTTGCTTCAAAAACATCTTGAATGCCTAGAATTCGACTACCAGAAGAGTTTGTCAATTGACTATTTTTGAGTATGGCAATTTGACAAGTTTGGGGGGAATAAAGTAGGGCGATCGCCCCCTCTAAAGATTCACGACCGATGGCGATCGCCGCTTCTAAGGTCATTAAATAATTACTTGCGTAACTATAGAGCGTTGTTTCTATTGTGCTGTTCATGCTGCCTCCTGATTTTGAGAATTCTGAGTAATCCAGTCTTGCCAAGCTATTGTTAAATCACGTAATAACTCATCACCAAGATTTAATAAATTCGCATCAATATTTTGTTTATTCTCAATATCATGCAAGCCATCAATAGGACTAGAATTAAGTTTCATTTCTGTCACCGCAACCGTTCCCATACCGCGATTCGTGCCATAGCCAATGGGGATCTTTCGATTAGCAAAGTCACGCAGAACAAGAAGTAAAAGGGCGATCGCCGGTTTTACTAACTCTGAATTTGACCCATACTTTTGTAATCGCGCTAAATCTAAACGAATACCAATCGACTCCCACTTAACGCCGATGGGTTCGAGTACGCTGTAAAGCATTCCTTCTGCTGCGCCACCAGTCCAACGATCAACCGCCACGTGCATCGCCGGTTGTAATGTCTGAAAAGGATTGTCGCCATTCGCCGTGTCTAGGGCAGTGCCGAGAGTCTTTTTTAAATCCCGAAACTCCTCATTCTCCGTTTTAGCGGCATTCTCGACAGCCGACCAATTTTCCGCCGTCATCGCCAGAGTGGCATAGCAATCATCAACGAAAAGCACGCCAATATTCCCTTGAGATTGTTGTTTATTACCCTTTGGAACTGGTTTATTTTTTTTCTTCTCAGCAGACCCGAAAAGCTTATTAACTAATTCCAATTCAACTTGCTTAAGAAAATCGTCTTGAGTTGATTTGTGGCAAACAGTGCGGACAATTCGTTCGGCATGGGCACGTAAAACCCCCTTAATTGAGCTGCCCGGAATCACAAACCGCACATCGGAATTAACCTGACTAACGAGGGGCAAAATATCAACGGCAATGCCATCTCCTTCGGCTTTTACCATCACCGGATCTTTCGGCTGCCAACCAATCTCAAGGCTTAACTGAGACGGCGATCGATAAGGTTCTAAATTTGGCTTGATTTCCTCTTCCCATTTCACCTTCAGATTTTGACTAAGTAGCGAATTAAAAAGACCTTTTGCATTACCTAATTGGTGTTTTCTAATGGTGAGTTTGTCTAACTTAATTTTTCCTAGACCACGGGTTTTTGCTGCCCCAATGCGAATATCACCATGTCCTAAAGCCTGCAGTAGTTGCCAAAGTTCATTGGGTTCCTGACCGTTTTGGCAGTCAAAGGTGATTTCTAAAGGAAATGTGATGCCTTTTGGCAGAATCGCGCGACTATATTTTGCCTTGTCAGCGGCAGCTCCTGTGTGGCGATCTATGCCCACACCTTCACGAATTTCGATATTAGGATTGTCTTTAATTTCGGCATCATCAATGATGATAAAACTGGCTCCTCGTTTGTCATTTTCGTGATCGCCCCAAATTTTTTTGAGATCGTCATCATCAAGTATTCGTCCCATCCAACCGCGAAAGGCTCCTGCGAGGCTTGTGCCGGGAATGTAATATTTGCCGCGACCGTTAATAGCTAATGCTAAATCGGTGTCTGCATCGCCACCCATGCCACCCACATGAATCGGTGTTTCTGTTTTAACGATGCCGCTAATTTTCCAGCGAGTCTGAATGTGTCTTGCCATGGTTTATGCTGCCTCCTCGCGAATGTTGTCTTGTGCTTTCTCTAAATCCCGCTTGTGACCCCGGACGATGGCATCAACTAGAGTTCTAACGGCTTCTGCCCAGAGTTCAGTTTTTAGGCTTGACTTACCATCCTCCGTAATTTTGATTGACTGCCAGTTAATGTCAGAAAAATGCCTCCAAATAATTTGATCGTTCGTCACGAGCGTTCTGATTTTGTCGAGACCATCGTCGGTTTTATCCCATTTTTCTCTTCGGTTAGCCGTCTTTTTGAGGGCATCAAACCAACTCGTTACTTTGCTGATATCTTGGGGACTTTGGAGGTTACGGATAACAGATCTCAGACCTCCAAGCTGGCTCATGGATGGATGACTTTGATCGTCAGTAATTCTGAGTCCAAGAATTTCTTCTCGTTTTTCTGGATCTGCGGCGATCGCCAGTGCCATATCCTGAATTTTTTTACGCCATGCAGCTGTTTCAATGAGCCGGGCATATTCAAAAGATTTACTGTTACTGGCAATGGGTTGTGGTGGCGAAGAATCAGGCTGGGATTTTGAATCTTCTCGCTCTAATTTTGATAACTCTGCGGTGAGTAGTGGATCATTAAAGCTAATTTGTCCGTAACCTTCCACCCGGCGATCGCCAATGCCTTTTGCTTCTAACTCTGCTAATTTCTGTGGATTAATATCCCCCTCAACTTGATAAACCAGACAGCTCCCAGCTTGCCAACCGAGCATGGTCGGACGCGGCAGACCCCAACGCACTTGCCATGATTCATTACGCTGCGATCGCATCATCAGTGACATTAATTCGTCATCATCGCGTTTGGTGAGAGTAACCTGTAATTCTTTTTCTAAAACCTGTCGCAAAACCTCTGGATCGGTTGTGGGTTGCAGACGCTCATCCCGTAGCAGCACATCTGAGAGAAACCAAAGAGATAGCAGATTTCCCTTGAGGGATTTTTGAGTGGGTAAGGCTTCTGGACGCTCAACGGAAATTTTAATTTTGCCGTACTGATCTTTTTTTGACTGACCAATGCGTAAAATTCCATCGAGCTTATTCTGCCAGTCTTGTGTTTGATCAAGCTCTGTTTTCAGACTTTGAGGAATACGAATCTCCGCTCGAAAAATGGTGTTTATGGGAATCGCCTGATAGCTATAAACACCGCCGACATCACTGGTGGGTCGCTGCACTTCATCTTGAACAGTGTTGTGGGTATTAACTCCTAGTTTGATGCTGTGGTGATCAGGGAGCTGCTCGTCATCAAAAGCACCAACATATCCACCTCGTTCGCCTTTCAGTTGAATGCCCTTAGGTTCTGCTTCGACGAAACGGTTATAAACACTTTTCCCTTTGCTCAAGCCACCGCCAAGCTTTTTGCCAAATAAACAAAATGGCGTTGGTTTCCCTGCTCTTCCAGCTATTTCGACTGTGGCATTGGTAATGATGATTTGATTGGTGGCGATCGCCCCATTTAAATCTAGAGATTGACCAATTTTGCGGTGCAGATGACCAATGAAATAGCGTCCGGGAATGTAATCCAAAGATTCAACAACGTTACCGACAGTACGTTTGGGAATGACGACAGGAGAAAGTGTTTTAATTCTCAACGGAATGCGCCACCATGTTTCCGTATTGTTTACTGTTATTGGTTGGGGATTTTGAACAAGAAGAGAGTTATCTTCGTCCGCAGATTCTTCTTTGTTGAATGATGGCGGTTCTTCGATATCTGAATAATTATCTTTAAACCATCGCAACCATTTATCTCTACTCGCATCTGTTGTAATTTCGCAATTACCATTCCCCCGTCGTCGCTTACCGCCTAGTCTTTCTACGAGTTTTGTACCAGCAAGGATCAAAGCATAAACAATTTCTTTCGTCGTTTGGTCAACAGGTTCATATGGGGAAAAGTCTAGACCGATATCTGCATTCAATACCGCGCCCATTCTGACAACCTCCTCGAATCTCAGGCATTGAGGTTCAGCAGAACCAGTTTTTGGATCAATCGCAACACCGGGTTTAATGAAGGCGATCGCCTCTTTTAGTCCCTTCTTCGCTTTGAGGGCATCTCGCAAATCATTATCCAAATAGGCTGACCCAATGGAAACGACGGCGGGACGCGGGGCAGGTTCGATAGCTCCCTCAGCTAGAGCGGGTTGGTCACCGAAAATAAAATTAATCCAGTTATGCCATTGACCCGTTTTTTTGCCACCATCAAGGGCGATTGCCGCCTGCTCGCAACCATCCCGCAGAATCCCCGTTAAAGTTTTCGCTGGAATGTAAGGCAAATTATCGTGATCTCGCTGGACGGCACTATCAACTTCTCCATAACCATTACCAGAACCGACGTGCCAGTCACTGGTCATCTTTATTTGGATTGTGAAACTAAGATTTTGTGGTAACTGTGGCATTATTGATCATCTCCTGTTGTCCGGTTGTCGACATTTTCAGCATTTGTCAAAAAATCTCTAGCATCGAGGGCATCAAGGAAGGAAGTCGAATAATGATGATCACTGTCCTGATGAAATAGAGACTTTTGGGTTTGATCTTCTTCAAAGATTTGGGTGTGATAGCGTTGGCGAATGAGTTGATATTTAGCATCAGCGACTTTTTTATTAATATGCAACGCACTTCTAAGCTCACCACACTGGCTACGGGCTAACTTGGGTCGGTCTTTATATTTAGGATCAGTTTCGGAGCGATTGAGTTCTTCGATCTTTGTTGCCAGAGCTGACCAATCATGGCTTGCTGCCCATTGTTGCCCTGTATCTTCTGCTTCTTCTAATGCTTCACTCACCACATAGGGACGATTGTGGAGATAGACATTTTTTTCGGGTGTTAGGCGATCGCGAATCTCGTCAAAGTCTGCGCCACTACTGTCGTAGAGAATATGAAAGTCAATGGCAGAGCAGGGAAACGGCGTATTTTCCTCAATTTGATCAGTGGGTACACAAGTGACTGTTTCTTTGACTGTTTTGGCTGATTTGATCAGTCTTTCCGCGAGGTGATAGGCCACAGAGAACGGGAAATGGGGTTTGATAATAGATATGCCTGCACAAGCGGACAATTTACCCACACCAAATGCTTTTTTGGCGATCGCCTTAATATCCTTATGATCAGCAGTTTGCTTTTCAAACTCTTGCAAGAAAACCCGTGTGAATTCGAGGGCATATTCTCCGTGACAAACAACGGTTAGATCATCGCCACCAACAATCAGCGGCACGATTGGTATTGCTTTTTTGTCTTTTTCATCAGGTTTATCGTCAGCAAAAACACTAAGTGCTGACCGAAAAGCGGCTTCTGTACATTCATCCAGAGCGAGGGAAAAATCCCTGAACTTGTCAGCATAGATGCGATTATCTGTATCAATGTATTTATCCAGATTCAGGAAAATCTGCCCTAAGCCATTGCCATCAGCATGGACGATCGCCAGCCAAGATAACTCTTCTTCAAATTTTTCTAAATCATTGATAGTCCTAAAAAGTTGATAGGGTTTGGCGATCGCCTGCAATCTTTCGATGGCTTTGGGAGCGATTTCTCTTTTAACTGAACTAACTAGAGAAATTCTGCTGGGTGTTTTTCCGTCGTGTTCTTGTGCTTTCGTTAATTTTTCAAATGTGCCGGCAGGTAATTCACTAACGGCACAGTCAGCAATAATCGGTAATCTCAAAAATCGATTGATCGGTGATGGACGACCAGATCGCATCTTTTCAAATTCTTTGTGAACCTCGGCGATCGCCTGATGCAGAGAACCATCCTTGCCCCAATCTTCTACTGGAACAAATACACCAGCAATATCTAAGCCGGGTGCTTTTTTTAATGCTCTATGGGTAACTTGCCCAATAATTTTCTTTGCTATTTCCTCAGAACGAGTGAGCACCAATGCTTTGCCTGAAGCACCCACTAAAATTTCTGCATTTTGTGTTGGCGTTTCTTCTAATTTAGATTGACTGTTTAATGCTTTTCTAAATTCTTCAGAAGAAGAACATTTTTTAAAGCTTGTTTGTTGATTCACCTGATCTACAGCCCAACTTACCCAAAAAGTGCCAGCTTGATAGGTTAACTCTGAAGCACCGATATTCTCTTTGAGTTTATTGGTCGAAAAAATAAAATTTTGATTACCAGATGTTTCGAGAAGTACTAAATAATAATTCGCCATTTGTTCCAATCCATTGAGCAATTTACAAATCAAGTTCAATTAAGTCTGAGACTTAGGATCCTGCTATATCCCCCTTATTAAGGGACTTGAGATTTTCGCTTGGTTCGCGATTTTCTGGAAAAACGATAAAGGCTAGCCTCTCTAGTAGTGTGTCGTAGACGTTAGGAACCGCATGAGTTAGCGGGAGAAAATTAATGTCCGGCAACGTTTCAAAACAATGTCTGGAATTGTCGTCTCTTTTCCCCTTTGCCACGAACCACAAGTGATTTCAAAATAGGGTTCTTGTTGATGGATTTCTAGGGTGTCTTCTAGGGTGCTGTGAATGACACCGAGGGGAGTGAGATTACCGCGATCTCGACAAAATTCATGCCATCCGGCGATCGCCTCTGGTTTGGAACTGATAATGAGGTAGTGGCTACAGGCTTCTAGGACTGGGTCTTTTTGTGGGTCGATGCGTCCCCCAACATCGACGAGTACTAGGTCTTTTTGGCGACGGAGGTTGAGGATACCTTGGGCATGGACTTGAAAAAATGTCTCTGTCGGTTTGCCTTTATTTTTGAGTTTGTGTTCTTTTTGTTGAATGGGGGTGAGGGGCGTTTCGAGAATCCAGTTGCCTTCGCCATCCCAGTTTGCCCGCTCTAGATAAATGTTTGGATATTGGGGAATTAAAGCTTGAAATAGGCTGTGGGATAAAACGCTTTTGCCGCTATCGGGTGGGCCAACGATCATGACAGCGGGGGATAAATGTTGAGCGGGCGGGACATCGTTTGGGTTAATGGGTAAAACTTGCCCAATGGTGGTTTGGGTGGAGTGGGTGGCGACGACAACTGCGCCTAGTCTGGGGTCATAGCAGGCGACCCAGGCGGTGGGGTGTAGTTCATGGACGAGGTAGCTATAAAGCCAGATGGGGGCACGACCGGAAATGATCACGCCGCCTCTAGTATCTAGGTGGGCAGGAATACTGAGCTTGGGTAATTCGCCGGGGTTGGTGAGGCGATCGCCTGCGGTGAGTTCGATCCTCAAGACCTGATAGGACAAATTTTGGTACTGTCGCGATGGTGAAAGATGAAGCTGAATAGTGGGGGTGTCCATTGCGAACGCTGGGAATGAAAAACTGGTTTTAGTATGATCCATAGCTTGAAGAGGGGTCTTCAAAAAAAATGGTGGACATCGAGTATTTAGCCAAGCCCACGCCAGAATTACTGGGTTGGCTCAGTGGTGGTCAGCTGGGCAATCGGTTTGGGCGGAGCATTCGTCTTTGGTTTCTGATTACGCGTTTCTATTTGCCTGAATATGATTGGCGGTCTAGTTTGCCGCAGCCGTTTAGTTATCCTCAGTTGCGCGATCGCCTGTTTGCGCCGACCCATAATCTTCAGGAACAGAGCACCCGCGAGGCTGTATCGGCGACTTGTGCGAACTCGGATTGTATCTGTCAGCGGACGGCGGGGGAATTAGTGTTTGCGCAGGTGAGTCTAGATCGACAGTTGTGGTTAGAACGGGTGGCTCAGTTAGCAGGTTTTAGTGCATCGGAGTTAGAAAAAAATATTGCTGCTTTTCCGTTTCAGACGGTGCATCGGTCGCTACGGGATGATTTGAAATATCTTGTGGAAACGGGTTGGCTAGAGAAGCCGAAACAGGGTCGTTATCAACTTAAAGTGCTCCAAGCTTTGCCGAAACCACCGCCAAATTTATTGGTGAATACTGTCGCGGCTCCCCTCGCAACGGCTCAACAGCGGGATCTCCTCCATGTGCTTCAGGCGATCGCCTTTGTGCAGCCAAATCTGGAAATTATGGCGGATCGGCTCTGGCAGCAGGTAACGCAATCGGGTTCTATGCCGTCGGTGCAGCAGCGATTGTTTGTGCATTTGGACTATATTTTGCCGGATCAAACTCAGGAGCGGGTTGATGACTATCAAGTGACCCTCGAACGGCTCTGGGAAATGCCGCAGGGTGCGGTGATTCAGTTTGAGACTTGGGTGGCGCGGCAGGAGAGGCTCGTAACGGCTACGGTGTATCCGGTCTGTCTGCATTACATTCGTCGGGCGAAATATCTCAGTGCTTATCGTCTGAATGGGACGGATGAGCTGGAATGGCACAACTACCGTCTGGATCGCATCATCTCGCCGCAGTTAAAGGTTTTGCCTTGGGGGTCTACAGAAATTCCGGCAGCTCTAAAGCTTCTCCGCGACAGGGGACGGCTACCGACTTCGGCGGAGATTGAGTCGGCTTTGGAGGAGGCTTGGGGGTTTGATTTTTATTTGCCAAAGGTATTTTTGATTATGCGGTTTGCGCGGAAGTTTGCGCGGTGGTATGTGGCGGACTCGGTACGGCATCCGACGTTTAAGTGTTTGGCCTATGGAGAGTTACGGCAGGTTGTGGAAGCGCATTTTTCTGACATAAAGGAGCGGCGGAAAATTTTGGCTCTTATTGAGAGGCGATCGCCGGAGGATGCTTATTATGGGGGCTGGATTCGGTGGCGGGATACGAATGTGTTGATGCGCTTGCGGGATTGGCGACCGAATGGGGAGGTGCTTGCGCCTTTGGTAGTGCGGGAGAAGATGCGCGAGGAAGTGGCGATCGAGTCGCAGTTTTATCGGGATTAAATAAAGTCCTTCCTTGGGGAAGTTTTTTGTATGAGGGAAGGATTCTCGACAGGTTACAAAACCACCTCAAAAGCTCAAGTCCGCCTTCCAAAGTTAAAGATAGTTTTGTCCTTCCTTGGGGAAGGTGGCCGACAGGTCGGAAGGGGTTTCGATAAGTTACGCAACAAACAAAAAAGCTCAAGTCCCCCTTTCAAAGGGGGATTTAGGGGGATCTACGTTTCGGCACAAACGAAAAATATAATTTTGTCTTTCCTTGGGAAAGTTTTTCCTACGAAGAATAGCTTTGGACAGATTACGAAACCACCAAAAAAACTCAAGTCCCCCTTCCAAAGGTAAAAATAGTTTTGTCCTTCCTTGGGGAAGGTGCCGAAGGCGGAAGGGGTTTCGATTAAGTCACGCAACATTGAAAAGACTTCAAAAGGTCTGAGGCAAAGTTTTCTAACTAATTCACAAATGCTGCTCCACAACCAAAAATCTTTGGTAAGCTATGGACAACTCAGCCGAAACCGACACAGGTCGGTGGATCGCTGAAACCCCTATTCTTTCGTTGACCTCCGTCGGTCGCCTACTGTGTAAGGGTTCTAGCCTCTTTTTTTCTTTGTTTTTATGGATTTCTGGCTCAATTTTCACTCAATTTTCGACCTATGTCGGATCAGGGGGTTGAAAGCCAGTCACAGCAAGGGCTAAAAATGGAGCCCTTTCCTAACCCTCACCCCGCAAGGGGACTGAAACGGCGTAAATATTAATATTTCCACCTGAAGTAATACCAGCTTTCCTAACCCTCACCCCGCAAGGGGACTGAAACCTGAGTCTAGTGCTGCCGTACCCGAATCACCTGGATCAAGTCTTTCCTAACCCACACCCCGCAAGGGGACTGAAACGGAAAGCTTGGCAAGACGAGTGGCCTTTACAAGTGCAACAACCTTTCCTAACCCACACCCCGCAAGGGGACTGAAACCTCTGAGATCCGGAAATGGTAAACTTAAAAGTTCCCCATCTTTCCTAACCCTCACCCCGCAAGGGGACTGAAACGGGGATGGAAAGACCGAGAACAGCAAAGAGAGTGAGTTTAGAACTTTCCTAACCCTCACCCCGCAAGGGGACTGAAACAGCTGGAGCAACCACAGGAGCTGGAGCAACCACAGGACTTTCCTAACCCTCACCCCGCAAGGGGACTGAAACTAAGGCAAAGCAACTTCAGCCAGTCTGACTCCGCCACCTTCACCCTTTCCTAACCCACACCCCGCAAGGGGACTGAAACTGCTGCACTAACTCAGTCTCAATAATGATCGGCTCCTCACTTTCCTAACCCACACCCCGCAAGGGGACTGAAATCTCGTCTCAGGCGATCGCCACAAAAGCTAAAAATAGTTGCGTAACTTAAAGAGGATCCCCCTAAATCCCCCTTTGAAAGGGGGACTTTTCTTGAGAACTCACCTCATGAGGAGACTCAGAAAATAAAATGCGCTTGATTACTAGAGAATGACTGGAAAATGCCTTTTTTAATTTCAGTCCCCCAAAGAGTACCGAAATTGAAAATTTTGAACTAAAAACAATGAATATTTCGTCAGAAAAAAGTAAGAAAATCTAAAAGTTGTTTTTTTAAACGATCGCCCTACAAGACGACCCAAAGCAAAAAATATTAATCTTGACGACTATAGGGGAAACGTTGCTCTGGCGATCGCTCTAAAAGAAACGCCTTCATACCTAGTTTTACCGCCCCCTCATAATCCTCTAGCTGACTATCGCCAATGTGCCACGCTTGGGATGGTAAACAATTGTGTTTATCGAGGGCGGACAAAAACATCTTGCTGTCAGGTTTCGCAGCTCCGACAATAGAGGAAATCGTAATACTGCTGAAATACGGCTTCATATCAAGCAACTCGACAATAGCGAAGAGGCGAGAATCAAAATTCGAGATTAAACCTAGCTCTATGCCTTGGGCGTGCCAAATTTTAATCGAAGGCATAACATCCTGAAACACGAACCAAGGATCAGGCGTGGCAAAGTGGGCGTAAAGCTGGGTGAAAAATCCGGGAAAGTCTTCAAATTTGTCAATGACACCCGCTTCTTTAAAGGTATCGTGGGCGATCGCCTCCCACCATTGAAACTCTTTTTCGGGAATTTGAAATGAATCCACACCGGGAAAAATGGGCGCTTTTGATCGCTTAAATGCCGCACGAAAAGCCTTTTCAAGGACATCTGGATCGGTCTCTACGCCATTTTTTTTAGCAATTTTGGCATAGGTTTTTCCCACACCTTCTTTGACACCAAATAAAGTGCCCACTGCGTCGAAAAAAATCACCTTCGGCTTTTGCTTCATATTGTCCCTACGACTCCTGATTTGCCAACAACTTTACCAAAGGTTGCACCATCCAATTTAGCCCAACATTGAGCTGATGTTGCCAAGTTGGTAATCGATATAAATAAACCATTCGGCGGGCGAGGTGGGCAAGGTTGCCGTCTAGCTCGATGCCCAGTCCGCTGAGGGTGGCATTATCTTCGCCGAGGGTCAGCATTTCACCGAGATTAAAAAAGTTAAAGGTGAGTAGTGGCTTCTCTTCGATGAGGGATCGTAAATTCCAGGCACACACATCCGCCTGCTGAATTGCCACTTGTGCGGTCATGGGTATTTCTTTTTCCAGCTGAGCCACATCGCCGAGGGCAAAAATATGGGGGTGGTCTTTCACTTGTAAATGTTTAGAAATTTCTAGCCGTCCATTGTCCGCATGGGGCAAGGCTAAATCTTTAATCCACGGGGCGATCGCATTACCGACTGTCCACATCACCAGATCGACAGGGAGCTCATCGACTTTGTCTTTATATTCGAGGCTAATGGTTTTATCCGTCAGGGCAACAACGCTTGTTTCGTAGTCCACCCAAACTTTTTTAGCTTCGAGGGCTTCTCGACCTGCGGTTTGGTTAAACTTGGGAGTATTTTCTAAAATTTCAGTCCCTCGATCTACGAGCCTGAGACGACCGCGATCGCCTAGGCGATCTGCTAATTTACAAACTAATTCCACACCGCTATAGCCGCCGCCAACTACAGCTACCCGAATTTTTTCAGCATCAGACTGTTCTAAAAGGCGTAATTTTTCCTTAAGGCGTAGCGCGTCATCTAAGGTTTTAAAGGGAATTGCATTTTCCTTGAGGCCGGGGATGTCGATAATTTTCGTTGTGCCCCCCGCTGCAATGACCAAATAATCGTAGGCGACATTAACTTGATCGTCACAAATCACCGTTTGCGCAGCCACATCGACGCTAGTCACTTGCGCTTGGAGATGTTTAATAAAACTATTTTCTAAAAGTTTGGCGTAACGAGGTGCCACTTCCCATGGCTCCATTTCCTCGGTAATTAATTCATAGAGCAGGGGACTAAACACAAAATGATCCTGACGATCAATTAGGGTAATCTCAGGACGGGTTGCAGCATCCCAAGGAAAGTCCATCAGACGCAGGGCTGTGTACAATCCGGCAAAACCGCCGCCGATAATAACGATGTGCTTTTGGCTCATGAATAATTTGGGCTTTCTCAACTCTTGTTCATTGTGCCTTAATTTTTCTCATCGGGTTATTCGCCATGGGGCGATCGCCGTACTTTTCGCCAGTTAGATGAATTACAAATCTCTACCGCTCAACCATTATCGCCACAGAACACCAAGTTTTCGAAAAAGGCATAAGGGATTTTGCCCTAGACAAAGATCATCATATCGAGAACACCCTGCAGGCTTTACTGACAGAGCTAACGCCAGAGATTCCGGTTTTAGGAGAAGAAACGTTTTCCGAACGTACGATTTTGCCAGCGCAATTCTGGATCATTGGCCCCATCGATGGCACAGTAAATTTTTCGCGACAACTGCCCCTATTCGGGGTAACCATTGCCTTAATTTGGGCGCATCAGGCAATCTTGGCACAAAAATCACGAAAAAAGTAGTTTAAGATTCGCAACACTTTAAGAAGTCTACACTCATATTTATCTTGTTTAACCTAAAGCTATTTCAAGAAAAAATACTTCTCCCATTTAAAAGAAACTGCTTAGCCGATAATAAAGATTAGATTAGGCAAGCTTCTAGGCCAATAACGAAGTCACAAAAGCCGATATTTTGTCTAAGTTTACTGTCTAACATAAGTAATCCTGAGGAGCTGCTTAGGGACGCAATGACCTATTTTTCTGCGACTTAGTGACTCCTCCGAAAACATAAAACTGTAGAGGTATTCCCGATGAGCAAGCTACTAGAAAACTTAACTCGTTACCTATCGCAGGCGATCGCCCGTATTTTTTCGCCCAACGAAGAACCAGTGCCAGAAATCGGGGCACAACCCTTTGAAGGAGAACCCTATGCGAAATTTGATTAATTTGATTAAATAGAATTATTTAGGCTTAAATCTCTAAAATCATCGCCATTAATTCCATTAAATTAATCGCTAGTATACATTTTTTCGGAGTATCAGAATCCTTGGGCTGATACTCTTTTTTATGGAAAATTTAATTTGAAATAGATATTTTTCCCTCTTTAAAAGGAAACAAAAATAACTTCAAATTTGAACTCTAGCCCTAGCCTTAATAACTAAAAATTTATTTTTTTTGACCAAACAAAGCTAGTTGTATTGCCTAAAAATTCCGAGAATCAAGAGTTCGCCTTCACGACTTTCGTGACATACCGTTCCATTTCTGAGCTCTCATCGCCATAGATACTTTCAATATGTTCCACACAACAGTCAATGGCAAATTGTTGTAACTCATCCTTAGAGACCTCAAACATTTCGTCAAAGGTTTCTGGCAAAACCCGACAAAATCGCGGTCTTTCTGCATAAATCAAGCACTTACGGTTGTCTTTATCGTAATTAATGCACCAGCCGTCTTCGCCCACCATCGACATATATTGAACTAGCTGTTCCGGGGTAAGATAATCTTCAAGATCGGGGCGTTCGCTCGGTTCTAGATGGCAACAAGCCCCACAATTTTTAATACACTGCCAAGTCGCCATCGCCGTAATTCTCCAGCATGTTACAAAACTTCATCGTTTTTCTCCAATTCTCAGCAAAGCACGGTAGACAACAGGGTATGATAGACAATGATTTTTAGGAAAAACACTTTTACCCTGTTTTTTGTTTAATTCAGGAATAGGAGAAATATGGATTTTATCACAGGTTTTTTTGGCAGTATCAATTTTGAAGTGATTTTTCAATTGACTTTTGTCTCTTTGATTCTCATTTCTGGCCCTGTCATTATTTTTCTATTGGCGGCCCGCGGCGGCGATATGTAATGCTCTTTTAATAAAAGAAATTTTTTAAAAAACTATTTTTAATGGCGATTAACGATTTAGTTAGTCGCTATTTTTTTGTGGGTTTATTGGTTTTCTAGGGTGGCGATCGCCATTTTTATCATCTGAAAAAAAGGTGGTCGAGTCACATCTACAACCTGCTCATCGAGTTTGCCCTGTCGCTTGCCTTTGTGAACCGCAAGGAGCTTACCTTGGTCATTACGAATATTGAGGGTTTTGCCTTGGTTTTCGAGGTGGCATATATAGACGCGATTGTTGTAGCGGAACGATTTTCCCCCGTTACTGGCCGCTGGACTTTCCGGAACCTGTGCGGGCTTACTCATCGACGGTTGTAATCTGTCATTTACAGACGATGGAACAGTGGTACTTGGTCGTGCTCCAACCAGTTCGAGTTCAAGATTTGTTTGATCATTCCAATGATTTTCTTTCAGTTTGTAGGCGATGTCCATGGTGCGTGGCAGGGGATAATAGTCCCCCCAACGCCAGGCGATCGCCGTAATGGAAAATGTTTGATTATTAATCGTTTGACCGAGGGAAAATTTCACATGATTTTTGCCGATTGCCCGTTGCTCTAAAACTTTAATATTCGGTGTCCAGAAAATAGGTTCGCGATTACCAATGCCCCAAGGATGTAGCTTATCTATTTGCTGATAAAAATCGGGTGTGAGGTCGGTAAATGTTGCTTCGGCATCGATATTCACTAAGGGTTTTAAATGTTCAGGTTCTAAACATTTGTGGGCAAACTCACTTAACTTTTGAATGAATTTTTCCAGATTATTTTTTTCTAAAGAAAAGCCGCCAGCAGCTTTGTGGCCACCAAATTTCCCCAGTAGATCTTTACAATAATTAAGACCATCAAAAATATTAAATTCTTCGATGCCCCGTGCTGAACCGCGGAGATGTCCGTCTTCTTCGTCGGTGCAAATAAAAACGGGCACGCCATATCTTTCTAATAAACGTGATGCCACAATGCCGATTACGCCGTGGTGCCAACCGCTTTTACATAGCACTAATACGCGCAAACTACGATAATCGATGGGAGTTTCTTCGACGAGGGCGATCGCCTCCTCTTCGATTTGAGCACACATTTGTTGGCGCTCTTTATTGATTTGTTCGCACTGCATCGCCCGTTCTAGGGCAATACCTTCATCTTCAGTGATTAATAGTTCAATCACCTTTTGTGGATCATCAATACGACCGACTGCGTTAATGCGCGGGCCTAAGCGAAAACCAATATCATCGGGCTTTAATTGTTTTTGTTTTTCATCTACGCCGGCCATTTGCATTAAAGCTTGTACACCGGCTAAATCTGATTTTGGTAATAGTTTTAAACCACGTTTTAACCAGCGACGATTGACTCCTGTTAAGGGCGCAAGATCGGCGATCGTTCCGAGGGTAAATAGTTCTAAAATTTGGGAGGTTAAACCTTCTAATTTCCCTAAAGCTTGGGCTAAAGAAACCGCTAAAACGTAGGCAACTCCCACCCCTGCTAAACCGTAATAAGGTGACATTGTGGGAATAAGTTTGGGGTTTAAAATGGCATTGGCTGGGGGCAATTTTTCTGGTAAATCGTGATGATCTGTAATGATCACATCTAGACCTAAATCCCTTGCTAAAGCGACAGGATTGTAAGCAGAAATGCCATTATCGACGGTTAAAATAATGCCGACTCCTGCCTCGGCAAACTCTGTGACAATGCGTTCGTTAATGCCATAGCCATCGGTCATACGGCTAGGGATGGCATAGGTGACATTAGCTCCCAAATGGCGTAATGCCCGCAACAATAGCGCCGTGCTGGTCATGCCGTCGGCATCATAGTCTCCACAAATTGCAATGAGGGTTTCTGTGGCGATCGCCTCCTGTAGCAATTCAACACTCAGGGTCAAATCTTCAAACTCCACTAGGGGGGCTGGCAAACGCTCAACTTCCGGTTGGATATAAATTTTGGCTTGCTCAGGGGTACGAATATTACGATTAGCCAGTACCTGTGCCACTAGGGGTTTGACACCGACGGCCTCCACTAAAGCGGCAACAATTTCGGGCTGACTTGCGGCGATACGCCAACGTTGTTGGGGAAGTCTCGACATCTCGCCTCACAAAAAAGCACATCAAAAATCACGGTCTCATATTATTACCCAAGACGACGTATAGATCGAGCTGTTACATTTCATTGAACCGAAATCATTACGAACAATCACTGGGCGATCGCCTTTATTTTTACCGAGAACAAGCTTCAATTTGCCGCACAGCAGTCAGCGCCGAATAGCTCACCCCAGCTGTCCCTTCGCCGGGATGAACGGAATCTCCCACCAGCCAAATATTTTTAAAGGGGGTGCGAGTCGCTAAACCAAAGGGTGCAAAGGTTGAAATACGTTGACCCACACCACCAACAAAGCCTTTTTTACGGGCAGTGAAATGGGCGAAGGTTTTAGGGGTTCCGGCTTCTTGCACCACAATATTTTCGGGCGATAACTCAAAATAAGAACTCAAGTGGGCGATCGCCTCTTTGGTATATTTTTCTTTTCTTTCGTCATAGCCTTCACCAAACCAAGGATCGGCATTAACAAAAGACGACGCAATGATCGTGGCAAAACCTTCCGGAGCGCGACCATCATTAGGTTTGCTAACAGAAACAAACAAAGAATTATTCTCGCCAATTGCTTTTTTCGGATCGTAGAGAAACTGGAGATGGGGTGGACAATTTTCTGGAATAGCTGCCTGTTTTACCCCTAAATAAATGACGAATGCACCGGATGGTTCGGGTAAGTTTTTAATTCGTTTTTGATAGCTCTGACTGAAAATTGAAGCGGGAGGATTTTCGACCAAATCTTTTAAATCTTGTACCGTAGTATTCGCCACCACATGGTCAAAAGACTCTTCAAAAATTTCCCTTTTACGTTGATTGAAAATTGTGATTTCAGTTTGATTTTCCCCAAGATTAATTTCTTTAATCCGATGACGAGTTAATAATTTACCGCCATGTTTTTCGAGGGCTTCAATGAGGCGATCGCTCAGGGTTTGCATACTGCCTTGGAGGTGAAATAAACCTTGGGGTGTTTGGGAAACCGCTAAAGCCGTTGCACCGTAAAGTAAGGCGGTTTCTGAAGTATCCACCTGCGAATAAAGCTTGAGCTGTAAATCGAGAAATGTTTTTAAGCGTTTATCTGAAGCAACTCCGCATAATTTCAGCGCATCTAAAACCGTCATTAAGGTAAAAGGCACTGTTACTAGGGTATCCAGCCGCAAAGCCTGTACCAATTTCGCGACATCCCAAGGATTGCGGGGTGGCACAACCGGATCACGGGATTGGAACTTCCAACTGGCATCAAACAATGTCTGCAATAATGCCCAAAATTTTTCGCTCTTCGGAAATTGTCGTAAACGTTCCTCATGCCATTTTTGGCGATCGCGCCACACATTAATCGGCTCAGATTCTCCCGGTAAAAACACCGCACAAGCTGGATCACAAAAAGTCGCTTCGGGTAAATCCACGCCTAATTCTTCAAAAATTCTGTGGTGAATGCCGCCTTCTTCTAAGCCAGCCACTTGGGTTGCGCCCACATCAAAGGTAAAGCCGCGACGCTTAAAGGTCGAAGCACAACCGCCGGCGATCGCCGCCTGCTCATAAACAGTCACGTCATAACCGCGCTTTGCCAACAACGCCCCAGCGGTCAAACCGCCAATTCCCGCACCAATTACCGCGACTGTTTTACCTGTCATGAAGAATCGCTCGTTACATTTCGTTACTTTCTAGGTATAACTCAAAATGAGCGGCAAAATCAGTACAGGAAAACCGTGGGTTATGGTGATCAGATCACAGATTTCCTCACAAAGTTCGTTTAAAGTGCCCTAAAATTCAAATTTTTTGTGGACAGACATGACCCAATATTCCACCGACGAAAAGCTTGAGCGACAGGTAAAAGATCTTTATAAACTTGCTAAAGAAAGATGTGATGATGAATCTTTGCAGTTAGCTGTCGACGTTATCAAAACAATGCGGCGATCGCGCGGCAAGTTGAAATCTTGGAACCAGAAATATCGTGAAGGTATAGAATCGCTCCATGAAGATATTCAAGTTCAAGAAGAACAAAATCTTGCTCTCAAACAAGAACTCAATAAGCTAGGTAATGAATTGCGTACTCTAGCCTTAGAAAAACAGCGTCTACAAATTGAAAAACAAAGGGCGATCGCAGAACTACGAGATATTGAAATTCAAGTCAAGGTTGCAGCTCAAAAAGTCCAATCAACAAAAAGTTTACGAGGTAAGTTTGATATTGTTTGGTGTTTTTTACAAACAGTATTTTTCTCTGATGATCCACAAGATTTCGGAAAGATTGATAATTCTTTGGAAGTGGATCAAGATAAACCCCAAATGGGCTCTGGAGTTGCAGATACTCAGAGAAGTTTACGGGATTAATAATAATTAAGAAAGTATATGTCTAGATTTAGCAGATTAATTGATCAACTAGAAGATTTTGATCAACAAGATGTAAAAAATACTGCAAAAGTTTTTGCGATCGCCGCTCATTTGTACGAAAGATTAAATCAACTAGCAGAGCCACCAGAAAAATCTAAAGCTGTTTTAAAACCAAAGACAATTACACGGGAATTTTTGCTTGAAACATTTGGTAGTTACGATGAAGCATATCGAGCTTATCAACAAGCCTATGGCATTAAATGTCGAAGAAGCTGGGGCAACCTGCTCAAGTTAGTTCAGGATTTGCAAGTACCAAATGTTCACTCAATATCTACTGAAGAAAGATTGAAAAACCTTGAAGAAAAAGTTGATTTATTGATGGAAATTTTATTAAACAATGTCCAAAAAGATCGTAGGGTGCGTTAATGAAATGTAACGCGCCTTTTAAAGGCTTATCTTGGCTTATTTTGTGCGTTACGCTTCGCTAACACACACTACATTTACAGGCTAATTATTTTTACTACTGCCAATGAGATAAAGCAGCGCCATTCTAACAGCGACACCATTAGTTACTTGCTCTGAAACTAGACTCAAAGCTGGATGATCCATAATGTCCGAGGCAAGTTCTACGCCTCGATTAACCGGACCTGGATGGAGGATTTTTACTTCTGGTTTACAGAGCTTAAGTCGCTCCGCTGTAATCCCAAAATTTTGATGATATTCCCGCAGACTCGGTAAAAGATGAGCTGTCATTCGTTCATGTTGTAGCCGCAAAGTCATCACAAAATCAGCATCTCGAATCGCAGGTTCAATTTCCCAATGGACAAATAACTTTCGTTCAGAACCCGCTGTAAACTCTTGGAAAACTTCTGGTAATAGAGTTGGAGGAGCCGCCAAATGAACCTCAGCCCCTGCCGCTGTTAAACTCCAAATATTTGAGCGCGCTACCCGCGAATGGACAATATCGCCTACAACCGCAATCTTTTTCCCCTTAAGTAAATCGCAGCGGGGATTTTCTGGGTCAACCACCCGACAAATTGTGAATAAATCAAGCAGCGCTTGGGATGGATGGGCATGAAGTCCATCACCAGCATTAAGAACACTGACACCGGATTTAATTCTGTCCATTTCTTGGGCGATCGCCTGGGGAACTCCCGACTGTTTGTGGCGAATCACCATAATATCTGCCCCCATCGCCAAATAGGTTTTTGCCGTGTCGAGGATCGTTTCACCCTTGCTGAGGGAGGACGAACCGGGCGAAAAATTCATCACATCCGCCGACAGACGCTTTGCCGCTAGCTCAAAACTGCTGCGCGTGCGCGTCGACGGTTCAAAAAACATATTCGTGACAACCTGACCTTGCAGCGCTGGCACCTTCTTCATACGACGAAACAACACATCCCGAAAACTGACTGCCGTCTGCAAAATCATATCCAGCTCAGCCACCGAAAAATCCATTAGCGACAGAATATGTCGTCTTGTCCAAGCTTGAGTTGCCTGTGTCATTTTTATCTTCCCAAATTTTCGCCACAAAAAAGAGGGCTAAAATTGCCCTCCATATCTTACCTGAATGAAATATTGCTCATTATGCAGCTTCAGTGTGGAAAAAGCTGAGGTGATAAAGATTACGCTTCCAAGGGTGGGATTGGATTTCGCGAATGACAGCAGAGCCAGACCAGTCAGGGGTTTTTACTTCAACAACGGTTTCATTGGGCGTTGCCTGCTTGAGTAAATTTAATGCTTCTTTGTAGTTCACAACAAAAACGTCAGAGTCAGCACCTTTATGACCATAGACATTAACAGGAAGAAGGCCATCACGACGAAGGGCGCGGGGATTAATGCCTTCAGGACGAGGCTGACATTCGATAGTTAGAGACATAGAAAATTACCAGATAAATTAGGAGTTAAAAGATAAAAAGTTAGAGATAAAGCGAAATGCCTTAGGCAACAGGCTCACCGTTACGATCTAACAACGCTCGCTTCGGACCATGGATAGGATCTTCAACGATAATTGTTTGCTCACGACCTGCTCCCAGAGAAACAATGGCGATCGGCACATCCATTAATTCTGCTAGGAACTTCAGATAAGCCAAAGCCGCTTTCGGTAGTTCTTCTAAGGAACGGCATTCAGTCGTTGGTTGCTGCCAACCGGGCATCGTCTTATAGACCGGCTTGCAACGAGCAAACAATGTAGCATTACTGGGGAAGTGTTCACAAGTTTCGCCGTCAATTTCGTAGGCAACGCAAACTTTGATTTCTTCAAGGGTGTCTAAGACATCCAGTTTCGTGATCGCAACACAGTCTAGACCATTGATACGCGCGGCATAGCGGCCAATTACAGCATCAAACCAACCGCAACGGCGACGACGGCCGGTTGTTGTACCGAATTCTGCCCCAATATGACCGAGGAGTTCACCTATGTCGTCCTCTAGTTCTGTGGGGAAAGGCCCTTCTCCAACGCGAGTTGTATAGGCTTTCGCGACACCGATCACACGGTCAATAATGGTGGGACCGACTCCGGCTCCGACACAAGCTCCGCCCGCGATAGGGTTAGAGGAGGTGACATAAGGATACGTGCCATGGTCGATATCGAGGAGTGTGCCTTGGGCTCCTTCAAAAAGGACATTTTTTTTGGCTTTTACGCCTTGGGCAACTTTTAGGGAGCTGTCTACGATGTGAGAACGCAGTTTTTCGGCATACTCGCGGTATTCTGCGATGACCTCATCAGCGTCGAGGGGGTCTAGCTCATAAAGTTTTTCGAGGATAATGTTTTTATATTCGATAGTCCAACGGAACTTTTCATCATCTTCGGCAAGGTTCATCAAATCTAAGATCCGGACACCTATACGTTCAGATTTGTCGGCGTAGGTTGGGCCAATGCCACGTCCTGTTGTGCCAATTTTGCGATCGCCCCGCATTTTTTCCGAGGCTTGGTCGATGAGCCTGTGGTAGGGCATCGTCACATGGGCAGTTTGGGAGATAAATAGGTTATCTGTCGAAACGCCGAGCTTATGGAGCTGGGCAATTTCTTCTAAAAGCACTTTCGGATCAATGACTGTACCGGAGCCAATGATACATTCTGTATCTGGGTATAAAATGCCGGAAGGGATTAAATGAAGCTTAAAAGTCTGTCCCTGCACAACGACAGTATGTCCTGCATTAACGCCCCCCTGAGAGCGTACGACAACATCGGCGGACTTACTGAGTAAATCCGTGATTTTTCCTTTTCCTTCGTCACCCCATTGGGCACCAATGACAACTACGTTAGCCAAGGGTTTGTTTTCTCTACTAATTCACACAAACTACAATTATTGTGACTTTAACGATCTTGTGTCAAGCTCTTTAGAAAGTTTTAAGCTGGTTCACAAGTAAAAAAAATTTCGGGTTTAATCATGGACAATGCCAATCGAATTCCTGTAGTCATTAATGGCGCGGCCGGCAAGATGGGTCGTGAGGTTGTGAAAGCTGTTGCTGCGGCGGAAGATATGGAGATTATTGCAGCGGTAGATAAAAATCCCAGTGTTATGGGTCAGGATGTTGGTGAGGTTGCAGGCTGTGGGCCTTTAGAGATTCCGATTGTGAATGACCTAGAGGCTTCTCTCGTGATGGCAACTCAGTCGAAAATTCAGGGGGTGATGGTGGATTTCACTCATCCTAGTGGTGTCTATGCTAATACCCGCGCGGCGATCGCCTATGGTGTGCGTCCAGTCGTTGGGACAACGGGTTTAAGCGAAGAACAGATCGAAGACCTGAAAGAGTTTGCCGAAAAAGCCAGTACTGGTGCGTTGGTCATTCCAAATTTTTCCATCGGTGTAGTTTTACTCCAGCAAGCTTCTTTAAAGGCAGCTCAGTATTTTGATCACGTCGAAATCATTGAATTACACCACAACCAAAAGGCTGATGCTCCCAGTGGAACCGCCATCAAAACAGCCCAGATGATGGCAGAGCTCGGCAAGCAATTTAATCCTGCTCAAGTGGAAGAAAAGGAAGAAATGGCGGGTGCGAAAGGCGCTGTCACCGACGATAATATTCGCATCCACAGCGTTCGCCTCCCCGGTTTAATCGCCCACCAAGAAATGATTTTTGGTGCGCCCGGTCAGATTTATACCCTGCGCCATGACACCAGCGATCGCTCTTGCTATATGCCGGGTGTGTTGCTTTCTATTCGTAAGGTGACTGAGTTACAAACCCTTGTCTACGGCTTAGAAAACATTATTTAGTTCGTTAAGTAAGTTAGGGTATCAATGGCTAAATCCGCTGACATTGGCAGTAAGCGCCTAATTAGTCTCAACCCCGATGCTTGGGTGCGCTGGATTATTGGAGCTCCAGATCTTCGTTCTGGAGAATTCCTTGATCCTCAATTTCAGTGGGTGAGTCGCGACAGTGATGTCTTGCTACGTGTTACTTGTCCTAATGACGGAGATTTTCTGCTGCTCAATGAGTTGCAGCTACGCCATGACAGTCAGATGCCCCAGCGAATAGCTGCCTATGCTGCCCTTGCTCGAGAAAAATTTGATCTGCCTGTTTATCCTGTGCTGATTAACATTCTCCAACCTTCCCGAAATCCTCAAATTCCGCACTGCTACCAATCGGTATTTAAGGGTCTGCAGGCAAGGCAGGACTATCATGTCATTAACCTCTGGGAAGTAGACACTGCAACAGTTTTCTCACAAGATATTGCTTCTCTACTGCCCTTTGTGCCGATTCTCAAAAATGGTAATGCAGAACAACCTATTCGTGAGGCAGTCCGGCGTTTGCGCCAAGATCGTGATCTACAAGAGTTGGAACCACTCCTCGCATTTTTTGCTAGTTTTGTACTAGAAATTCCCTTAGTTCAACAGATTATGAGGTGGGATATGAGTGTTTTACAGGAATCCCCTTGGTATGAAGATATTCTCAAACGGGGTCAGATAATGGGCTTGAAAGAAGGCATTGAACAGGGCATCGAACAAGAAAAAAGAGAGGTGATTCAACGGTTGGCTCAAAAAGATTTTACGGTTCAGGCGATCGCCGAAATCATGGCTATTTCTGAGGCTGATGTTCTTCAATATTTAAACCAAGATGTTGAAGAATCAAGTTCAAACTAAGTATGTTAATTCCCATTACTCGCGAGAAATTTGACGAACTGATTCCCCTGATTGCGAGTGCAGAACAGTATCAATATTACTGGGGAAAAACAGAGGATTTTTTACGGCGGGCGTTAATTTCTTTTGTGCTCGTCGTGATTATTTTTATTGTGGGTTCAATTTTGGGGAAGGGTGCGGAGCCCATCCGGTTGATTGCTCAGATTATTGGTGGTCTGTACTGGTTTTGGTCGCCTATTTATTCGGCTAGTGTCCAAAATGCTCGCTATCGACGGTTGCCCTACTGTTGTTTTTGGCGGGGCAAAATTTTTGATGTTTATTTGACAGAAGAAATTGTGCGTACCCAAGAGGAAGTGGATAAGTTGGGGCGGCTTTTAAAGGTGGAAAATCGCGAGCGGCGTATCAATATTGATGTGGGCGACAAGCAGGGATATTTAGCAAAAATTCAAGCACCTGTGGCTCCTGTTCATCGGTCTCTGAAACCCGGTCAGGCAGTTGAGCTTTTAGTCCTTTCAAATAATCGTAATTTAGACAGAAATATTAATGTGACAGATGCCTATATTCCGCGTTTGAATTTGTGGGTGGGCTTGTACCCTTATGTGCGGCGGGATGTGTTTTGGGATGTGAGGGAACAGCTCCGCTATCGTTATGGTAAAAGTAAGAATAATCCGCCACCGCGTCCGCGTCCTCAGTCGCGCGCTCGTCGTCCGCTAGGTTTTTGATTGGTTTACTGGGTACAGGTTTTCTTGGGTGATGTAGTTGGCGATCGCCTCAATGACGACGGCGGATTGGCCTGCGATGCGGTAGTCACTGGATGAAACGGGGGGCGGTGTGTAGTCTGCTTTTTGCCAACGACTTTTGAGGGATGAAAGTTGTTTGAGGGCTTCGGGCTGGATGGGATAGCCTTTACGCGGAAAAATCAGTAGGGTGACTTGCTTGAGTAAATCTTTCGCGCGGTACCATCGGGGGATTTGATCGACGAGATCGGAACCAATGACGAGTAGGTATTCGGTGTCTGTGCCCCAAATTTCTTTGGCTGTATTGACGGTTTTGAGGCTGTGGCGATCGCCGAGTCGTTCGTCGAGTATGACATTTTTATCACAGTCAAGGTCATCGATGAGCATTTGCAACATGACGTAGCGTTGTTCAATGGTTGCACCATGCTCTTTAAAGGGGTTATCTGCTGCCCAAACGGCTACATGGTCGTAGTTTTGGCTGAGCCACCGCAAAATAGATTGGTGGCCAACGGTTGGCGGATCGGCACTGGTACCGAAGAGAGCTATTTGGGTCATTTCGGTCTAAAAAAATGGGGATGGTGGCAATGGGAAGGAAACGGAATCGGTGGTAAAAAGTAGCAAATAAAAAGATTTTAGCGGTGTATAGCGGCTTCTAAATTAAGGATATGACATGATAAATGCGGCGAATGTTCAGATGAGTGTATATGAATTTACCCACTTGGATCACGGTTTCCCGACTCGTTGGTGTGCCTTTTTTATTGATTTTGCTGGAAAATCCCACTGAACAGCAGCGCTTGTGGGCGATCGCCATTTTTCTAGTAGTGGCTTTAACGGATTGGCTAGACGGCTATCTGGCAAGGAAACTTGATCAAGTGACGGACTTAGGCAAATTTCTTGACCCACTCGTCGACAAACTTTTGGTGACTGCGCCCTTACTCGCATTGATTCATCTGCAACAGATTCCGGCATGGGGCGTGTTTCTCATCATTGCGCGGGAATTGACCGTTGCAGGCTGGCGGGTCACTGGCACGAAAAAAATTCAAGGGGCAAACATCTGGGGCAAAGCCAAAACTGTCACGCAAATTGCGGCGATCGCCCTGCTGATTTATCCCATTAATGAAACGGGTGCAATGGTGGCTCTCGTTTTATTCTGGGCTGCTGTCGCTCTGACTTTGATTTCTGGCGTTATTTACCTGTTGCCCCAAACCCCAGATGCCAGCCAAGAGCAGCCAAGCGAAGGTGTTTAGCCGCAGGTCGAGCGCTGTGACATCCAGCAGATTAAATAGGCTATAACCGCCGAAGGCCACGAGATAGCTAAACAAAATAAGCTTGTCGGATTTATTTTTTAATCCGCGCCAGGCGATCGCCCCCTGTGCCAAAATCCAACCGATTAGCCCAATAAAAAATCCCGCCACGGGAATCCCAATTTCCGAAGTCAGCATGAAATAAAGATTATGGGGATGACCGAGCCATCTATCCATTGCCGCGTCATAGGCTGGCGTAAAACTGCGGAGGCCAAACCCAGTCAACGGTCGTTGCCGGATCATCTCCCCCAAAAATTGCCATTGGGTAATACGTAGAGATTCTGTCGCGCGGTTATCTGCATACATCTGGTCAGACAATCTACCCCAGAAATAGTAGGGAACCACCTGCCGTAAACTATCCCGCCACGGTTCTTGGCCAAAGGAAGCTCCTAAAACTGCTGCGAGAAAGCCCGCCGCAAAGGCACAAATCCACCACCAACCGATATACAAGGCATAAACTAAAATTCCCAGAAAGGCGATCGCCCACACATTACGGGAGTTCGTTAGAATGAGCGCGACAAAATCAATGAAGAGGGTAAAGCTGAGGTAGAGAAAAAGCTTTGACTTTGTAAAATTTTGCCAGCGAAAATCCCTGAGCCATAGCCCGATTCCCAAGAGAAAACACATCAATAAATAGGCAGCACAAATATTCGCATACATAAACGTTGACGCGACGCGACCCGCCGGATTGCCGACCCCCGTCAACTCCCAGCCGAATAGCGACCAAATAAAGTCGGGAGTCTGCCAACCGAGCCATAAATCTCCCAAGCCCAGCAACGCCACCGCACTAGAAGGCAACACAAAGAGCCATGCCATTCTCGCCAAATAATCCGCACGATTTAGAAGATGGCTAAAGGTGAGAAAAAACAGAAAAAAGGGCAAATAATTTGCCATGCCCAGTAGCGAATCAACTCGGTATGGCGACAATGCTGTAACAAAAAATAGCCACACACTAATGCCGCCAAAGCACCACGTTATTGGCTCCCGAAGTAGCTGCTTGTTAAAATGTTTTGTGGAGCGGATGAGTTGGATGCCGAGGAAAATCGCGCCTAGACCCGGTGCAATGGGATAGAGAAAAATGCCCAGCTCGGCGAAGAGTGGTAAGCGGTTGTCGGGAAAAAGATGCAGGTGTTTCATGGGCTAGGAACAGGGGCGATCGCCTCCAGATCCTACCGCTCAACTTCCCTATTCCTCGGAAAAATTTTAGGATTCTTGGCTTTCTGTGACGCGACGGGCGAGATAGGCCACTGCAAAATCCCCATCTTTTGTCGCAGCTAATTTTTCCTCTAGATCAAAAACTTCAGTTGCTAGATCCTGTCCTAGTTTTTGAATTAAAGCTTGGCGCTCACTGACGGAATGCTGTTGTTCCCGGACTTTGTGTTGCCACTCGCTGGTAAAAATATATTCGAGACTGGTGTGGAGGCTCAGCTTCTGCAAAATATCCCATTCTTGGCGATCGCACCAGAAGCCGTTGCACTCTGGACAACGCTCCAAATAAAACGGTGTCACCACAGGAATTTTGGCGCGGGATAAATAGCGGCGGCATTCGGGACAAAGGGCGGCTTTACTGTCAGTTTCGCCGGGGCTAAAGTCCGATTTTAGATTCAGGGTTGTGTTAACGATGGCGGGGCGGTCTTGGGTCTGTTGCCAAGCTTGGTAGCGTTCGCCCGACAGCCAATCCCCCTCACATTGCTCGCAGTGGTAGCTGGTCAGTTCTTCGCCTAGATCGAAATCTGTTAATTCAATTTCTCGGCACTTTGGACATTGCACGCGAGTTTTTCCTCCATTTTTCTCTCGTCATATCCTATCCCAAGGCGATCGCCCAAGAAAATCAAGTCCGACTTCACCTGCAAATGAGTGATTTAAATCTTGGCTGGATATAAACTTTGGGAAATCCTCCTGAAAATTTATAGATGAATTTATAAATGACGGCGTGTTTCGGTCAAATCGTTACCGTTTACAGACATTAAACACGCCATACTATGCAGACTCCCCCCCCATGCCGCCATCAACAAAGGGCAAAATGGTAGATGCTGACAAAATCGGAACAGCTACAGCTCCTAAAAAGTGATGTTACGGCTTGGAATCAATGGCGCAGTGCGAATGACAATATTGAGCTGGATTTGTCGGGGGGAGATTTTGCCGGAGCAGATTTGGCGGCAGCGGATCTAATCGTGGTGAATTTGACGGGGGCAAATTTTTCGGAAGCGAATTTAACGGGTGCTGATTTTCGGGGGTCAATTCTGCGGGGGGCTAATCTGTTTGCGGCTTATCTGGCGGAGGCTTTGCTGTCCCATGGGAAATTATTGGCGGCCAATTTATCGCGGGCAAACCTGACGGGGGCAACTCTAGCTTCGGCGAATCTGGTGCGGGCAAATTTGATGGGCGCAAGGCTCTTTCAAGCGAATCTTGCTTCAACGGATTTAACGGCGGCGGATTTGGGGGCGGCGAGGTTAACGGCGGTAAATCTTGCTAATGCAACTTTGGTGCAAACAAAACTCATCGGCACAAATTTGAAGCAAGCAATTCTCACTAATGCAAATCTCCGAGGGGCAATTTTACGGGGTACAAATCTAAAACAGGCGAATCTCGAAAATGCGAATTTACAGGCAACGGATTTAACGGGGGCGGATTTTTCTGAGGCGAATCTGACAACTGCTAATCTTTCTAAGGCGATCGCCCACCATACGACTTTCCGACGATCAATTTTGACGGGGGCTTGCGTAGAGCAGTGGCGAATTAGCCGTTCAAGCGATTTCCAAGGGGTAAAGTGTGATTATATTTTCGATGAACCGTCCCGGCGATCGCCCGGCAGACCAGACAAATCTTTCGGTGCCTTTGGGTTTAGGCTGTGGCTTATGGACTATCTAAAGGATCACTGAAAACAAATAATCGATATTCAGAAACAACAGGTCAGGCGATCGCCGCCAAATTCTTTATTGCCCAACCGACGAATTGCAGTGATCAAAAGTCGGAGCTGTGGGAAGATCAAAACAGACTGATTTGCGACGAGAATTTTTAATGACTAAGCCCCTGTTACTCCTTATCGATGGACATTCCTTGGCGTTTCGCTGCTACTACGCCTTTTCCAAGTCCAGAAGCGGGGCTTTACGCACTTCCACCGGGATTCCCACCAGTATTTGCTACGGTTTTCTGAATGCGCTCGAACGGGTCATCGAAAATCAAAAACCTACTAGTGTGGCGATCGCCTTTGACCTGCCCAAACCGACCTTCCGCCACGATGCCGACGAAAACTACAAAGCCAACCGCAGTGAAACTCCCGATGATTTTGTGCCGGATTACCTTAATCTACGGGAACTCCTCACCAGCCTCAATGTCACCCAAGTCACAGCCGAGGGTTATGAAGCCGACGATGTTCTCGCGACCCTCGCCCACCACGCTAGTGAAGCCGGACAACAAGTGAAAATCTTGACCGGCGATCGCGACCTGTTTCAGCTCGTTAGCCCAGAAAAAAATACCAGCATTCTTTACCTCGATACCCGCGGCGTGAAAAGCGGCACTTACCAAGAATTTGACCCAGAAGCCGTCGAAGAAAAACTAGGCGTTTTACCAGAGCAAGTAATCGACTTTAAAGCCCTCGCCGGAGACTCATCCGATAACTACAAAGGCGTTAAAGGTATCGGCGAAAAAACAGCGATCAAACTCATCAAAGAATTTGGCACCCTCGATAATATCTATGCCAACCTCGACAACATCAAAGGCGCAACAAAAAAGAAACTCATCGAAGACAAAGAAAGCGCCTACCATTGCCAAAAACTAGCACGGATTTCCCTCGAAGCACCCTTTGATATTCCTTTAGACGAGCTCCATCTAAAAGGTTTTGAAGTAGATAAAGCTGTTGAGATTTTAACAAAACTCGAACTAAAAAAATTCATTCAAAATATTGGCAAACTCCAGCAAACCTTTGGAGCAGAAACAATTGAAATTCCTGCACCCGCTGCCGTAAATCTCGATAATAGCCAAATCAACGCCGCAGGCAATGAACAGCTTTCAATTTTTGCCAGTCCAGCAACAGAAACAACAGCATCAAAATCAGCTGAACCTGCCATTACCGAAGACTTTTTAAAACCACAAATTATTGATACCCCTAAAAAATTAGACGACTTAGTTAACCTCCTTAAAACCAAAACCGATGCCAATGATCCCGTCGCTTGGGATACCGAAACCACTGGTCTTGATCCCAGAGAAGTCGATTTAGTAGGCATTGGTTGTGGATGGGGGTTAGAGCCAACAGATGTTGCCTATATTCCCGTTTCCCATACCGCGGGTGAGCAGTTACCTCGTGAGGAAATCTATCAAGCACTACAACCCATTCTGGCCGATAAAAAATATCCAAAAGTCTTTCAAAATGCCAAATTTGACCGTGCCATTTTCAATCATCAAGGCCTAGATCTAAACGGTGTTGTCTTTGATACGATGCTCGCGAGTTATGTCCTACAGCCAGAATCAAAACATAATCTAACGGACTTGAGCCTGCGCTACATCGGCAATATTGTTGCCAAGAGTTATAAAGATTTAGGGTTAACGAAAAAACAAACGATTGCCGATCTAGATATTCCCACTGCGGCGAACTATTGCGGCTTAGATGTTTATACGACCTATGCTTTAGTTGAAAAATTAAAAGATGAATTAGAAAAAGTCGAAGATGTTGATAAATTGCTGCGGGAAGTTGAGCTACCTCTAGAGCCAGTTTTATATCAGATGGAAAGCAACGGTATTCGTATCGATTTGGATTATCTTCAAGAATTATCTAGTGAGTTAGGGGAAGATTTAGAAAAGTACGAAGAGCGGGTCGAAAATATTGCTGGTCGTCGGTTTAATCTCAACTCTCCCAAACAGCTCGGAGAGGTTTTATTTGACGAATTGGGCTTTGATACGAAAGGCGTTCGTAAAACAAAAACAGGTGCTTATTCCACCAATCAAGCAGTCCTCGAAAAGTTGCATTCCCAGACTAATCATCCCAGTCATAAAATCATTGACTACATTTTGGAATACCGTACCCTAGCGAAACTGAAATCAACCTATGTGGATGCGTTACCGACCCTCGTTAGTAAAAAAACAGGTTGTGTTCACACTGATTTCAACCAGACAATAACCTCGACTGGGCGACTGTCTTCTTCTAATCCAAATTTACAAAATATTCCCATCAGAACTGAATTTTCGAAGCGCATTCGCAAGGCTTTTATTCCCCGCGATGGCTGGATTTTAGCAGCGGCTGATTACTCTCAAATTGAGCTGAGAATCTTGACCCATTTAAGTCAAGAACCAACGCTCTTAAATGCCTATAATACGGGCGGAGATGTGCACCGTGTCACGGCTCAACTCATCTTTGAAAAAGATACTCCAGAGGACGTAACAACGGAAGAAAGACGGCTAGGAAAAATCATTAATTTTGGTGTAATTTATGGCATGGGTTCCCAACGTTTTGCGCGGGAAGCTGGTGTGCCAAAATCCCAAGGTAAAGAGTTTATTGAGCGTTACCATGAGCGCTACTCGAAGGTTTTTGAATATCTTGAACTGGTAAAAAAACAGGCGATCGCCCAGGGTTATGTCACGACAATTCTTAACCGCCGTCGTAATTTCAATTTTGCAAGTCAAGAATGGCAAAAATTAAAAGGTAGTGATCCATTGGCAATTGATCTAGAAGTTCTTCAGAAAAAAAATAGAAACTATAACGATATTCAAGCTTTACGGGCAGCAGCCAATGCCCCCATCCAAGGATCGAGCGCCGACATTATTAAAGTAGCCATGATTCAAATCCATGAGTTGCTGAAGGATTACGAAGCGAAATTATTACTGCAAGTCCACGATGAATTGGTGTTTGAAATGCCACCGGAAGAATGGGATGAATTGCAGGCAAAAATCAAATTGACGATGGAAAATGCGGTGAGTTTATCCATACCTTTAGTGGTCGAAATTAATCGCGGTGCGAATTGGATGGAAGCGAAATAATAATGGCTTTTCTTATTTGTCCCGAAGCGTAGGATTCCCCTAAGTCCTTCTTTTAAGGGGGACTTTCAATTGTTAGTTATTTTCATAGTTTCTGGAATGATTATATGTCCCAAAAAGATATTTATGGTTGGGTTGATCAGTCTCTAAGCACCATCAAAAAGGCCAATTGGTATCGGCAAACTAAGGCGATCGCCGGAAAAGCAGGGGCTGTTGTAGAGCTAAATGGGCGACAGGTTGTTAATTTTGCCAGTAACGATTATCTGGGATTGGCTGGGGATGAGCGCTTAATTAATGCGGCCATTAAAGCCACAAAAGAGTTTGGTACTGGCAGCACTGGCTCGCGTCTAACCAGTGGTCATCGGGATTTACATCGGGAACTAGAACGGGCGATCGCCGATCTCAAGCAAACGGAAGATGCCCTTGTTTTTAGTTCGGGCTATCTCGCTAATCTAGGCACAATTTCGGCGATCGTGAATAAACGAGATGTAATTTTCAGCGATCAATATAATCATTCGAGCTTGAAAAATGGCGCAAAACTTAGCGGCGCAACCTGTATTGATTTTCCCCATAATGATGTCGATGCCCTCAGGGCATTACTGGCTAAACACCGACAAAATTACCGCCGCTGTCTGATTACTGCCGATAGCGTCTTTAGTATGGATGGCGATCTGTGCCCTTTGCCGCAATTGGCGGAACTTGCCGAAGAGTTTGGTGCGATGCTCCTCGTGGATGAAGCCCATGCCACAGGCGTTTTAGGGAAAACGGGGGCAGGTGTCACCGAACATTTCAATTGCACTGGCAAACCGATTATTCAGATTGGCACACTCAGTAAAGCCCTCGGCAGTTTGGGGGGCTATGTCGCTGGCTCAGCCAAACTCATCGATTTTCTCCGGAACCGTGCTGCCACTTGGATCTACACCACAGGATTGTCCCCTGCCGACACCGCTGCGGCGATCGCCGCCATTAAAATTATCCAAACCGAATCGGGACGAAGACAAGAACTTTGGACAAATATCACTCAACTCAAACAAGCATTGGGCAAAGCCGAAATTGTCCCCTCAGAATCCGCGATTTTATGTTTCGGTTTAGAAAATCCAGAACAAGCATTAAACCTAGGTCAAGTATTAATTAAAAAAGGCTTTTTTGCCCCAGCAATCCGTCCGCCAACCGTTCCCACAAGCCGTATTCGTATATCCGTAATGGCGACCCATTCGACCCAACAAATGCAGAATTTGATCGACATTTTGCAAACCCATTTACCGACGAGTTGAAGCATGGTTATTCTTGAATATTGAGCGCTTCCTTTTCTGCATTCAATACTTCTTCCGGAATGCTATAAGTTACCGAACCATTGTCATTAATCCGTAGCTCAACACCTAATTTTTCCAGCTCATTAATCGCTCTTTGGCGCGTCACATTATCGCGGGAATTACTCAACAGTGTGACCCATGCAGTAACCTGAGCTCTTACACTCCGGGGATCTCTGATCAGAAAAGCCGCGGTTTCCCTTGAGCGTGATGCTGCATCGCGACTCTTCATATCGTCATGGTAACCCGCCCATTCCGCAGCTGTTAGATAGGACTTAATGGCATTGTCAATATCCCCCAGAAAAAGATGTTCATCAATGGCTTTCATGCGCCACAGAAATTGCGATCCATCGGGCTGCAATGGTGTCATTTCTGCTAAACCTTTTTCCAAAATTTCAACGGTACGTTCAGGCGTTCCCGCAAATAAGGAACTGCTCCCAGAGAGATAAAAATAGCTTTCGGTAAACCACGGATCATGCTCAACGACTACGTCAAAAAAATCTGCGCTGAGGCGATAGTCCCCGATCGCCCGGGCTTCACTATCACCAAAGTATTGTAAAAATCTTAAGAAAGCCCAATTACCGAGCAAATTATCGAAGCCAAAGGCAGGAAACTTTTCCCAAAGTTCGATATTGTTCTTCTCGACATTCGCTTGACGAGTCACAATTTCAGGGGTGAGGGTATCAGCGTTTTGGATGGTCTCTAGTCTGTGTTGTTGCAGGACGGCGATCGCCGCGCCACAAGATAAAACGAGGGCAGCCAAACCAAAACTTTTTAATTGACCTAAACGCTGAACACTAAGCTCCATAAACACCAAGACAATTCGTGTGATTATTCAAGATTTTAGTCTGTTTACTTGATATTCGTGACTATGGCAGGATTTTTTCGCAATCTCTTTGTTGTGACTTAAATTTACTGACCATGACCAAGGGACAAATGGCGATCGCCGCATGATTTTCAATAGCCCCAAACAAGCGAAAACCTACTCAAGGGGAGTAGGCTCAACGCTTTGATTTAACTAACAAAAAAGATTTACCAAACAACAAATGGAGGTTTACACAAACTCAGAAAACACTTCTCTTAGATATGCCAAACAGGCTGTGATTATAGCTCAATTACCCGATACCGTTAGGTGGTATAACCGAGTCTATCTCGAAAAAAGTTCAAAGGGTTGAGAAGGGTTGCCGAGTGAGATTGAATCAGGAGGCACAGATCATCAATCTCTCCGATGGATAAGGGCTGTTTCAAAGCTCTTATTTGCGCCTTATGTATAAGTTACCAAAGATATCAAAAAAGGGAATTTGTTCTTTACGTCTCTTAATGTTGTTGGTAAATTTCAACCTACATTCTGTCTAGGACTTCGATGCCAAGGAGAGACAAACCGAGTTTTAATGTTCTCGCTGTGGTGTCCGCCAGAATTAGTCGGGAAGTGCGGCGATCGCCTTCTGCTTTGAGGATGGGGCAAGCTTCGTAAAATTGATTAAATTTACGGCTGAGTTCATAGAGATATTCGCAGAGGCGGTTGGGCATGAGGTCGTTTTCGACCACTTCTAAAACCTCTCCCAGTTGAAAAAGATGTTTGGCAAGGGTGAGTTCTGCGGGTTCAGACAAAATAATGGGTGTGTCGGTCGGCAAATTGGCGAGGTCAATGTCTCCCTGACGACTTACACCTTGAACTCGAACATAGGCGTAGAGCATGTAGGGTGCGGTATTGCCTTGGAGCGCCAGCATTTTATCGAAACTAAAAATATAGTTACTAGTACGGTTTTGGCTGAGATCGGCATATTTTACGGCTCCAATACCGACAATTTTGGCGACTTGCTCAATAAATTCCGGTGACTCTTGGCGATCGTCTTCTTTTAAGCGTTTTTCGATATCGGCACGGGAACGAATGATCGCCTCGTCTAAAAGATCCTTTAGCTTAATGGTTTCGCCGGAACGAGTTTTCAGTTTTTTGCCGTCTTCACCCTGCACCAAACCGAAGGGTACATGGACAGCTTCCACGTCATCGGTGAGAAAGTTGGCGCGTTTTGCCACCTGAAAAACTTGGGCGAAATGTCCCGCCTGCCCTGAATCCGTAACATAAACAATCCGATCTGCGCCATCTTCTTTGATGCGGTAACGAATTGCGGCTAAATCGGTGGTCGCATAGTTAAAGCCACCGTCGGATTTTTGCACAATCAACGGTAGGCGATCGCCGTCCTTATTTTTAAAACCTTCGAGGAAAACACATTGCGCGCCAGCATCTTCTTCCAGCAACCCCACTTCGTCTAAATCTTTGACCACGTCTGCGAGGTAGGGATTGTAGAAAGATTCGCCCCGTTCAGTAATTTTGATATCGAGGGTGTCATAAATTTTCTGAAATTCCCGGCGGGATTGGTCGCAAAGTAATTGCCATGCCTGACGACTTTCCTCATCACCAGATTGCAATGCCACCACTTGTTTACGAGAGGCTTCTTTAAAGGCTTCGTCTTCGTCAAATCGAATTTTTGCTTTCTTATAAAACCCCACCAAATCACCAATATCAAGGGCATCAGCTTTCGTTAGCGCATCGGGATAGGCTTCTTTTAAATACGTAATCAACATCCCAAATTGTGTACCCCAGTCCCCAACATGGTTTAAACGCAGTACATCTTGCCCGCGAAACTCCAGCACCCGCGCAATGGAATCCCCAATAATCGTTGAGCGCAAATGTCCGACGTGCATTTCTTTGGCGATATTCGGGCTAGAAAAATCCACCACTACTTTCTGAGGATTTGCGACGGTTTCAACACCGAGGCGATCGCTCTGTTGGAGTTCTTTTAATAAGGTTTCGAGGTAGCTAGGCTTTAGGGTGAAATTAATAAATCCCGGTCCGGCGATCGTTGGCGTTTCACAAAGCTCTGCCACATCAAGGGCATCTATCAGCTCTTGGGCAATAACTCTCGGATTTTTCTTTAATAGTTTTGTTAGTGATAAAGCGACGTTGGATTGGTAATCACCAAACTTCGGATTACTAGCCTGCACAACGAGGGGATCTGTATCTTTGCAGCCTTCTCCAAATGCTTTTACAAGAGCATCAGAAACAGCATTTTTTAGTTGAGATAATATCGATTTCATAAAAAATCAGTTGTCTTTGTATATAAATTAAAGATAGATATTTAGAAAGCAGTAAAAAAAGACTCTATTACAATCTCATTTGACTATATGGATTTTTTCGTTAAGCAAAAATAAGAAAAATCTTACTAAATCAATCGTCTTGAAAAACTTCGAGATAAGGATCATAGCAAAATGCCCGATTACGTTTTTGACCTGTGATCTCTCTCAACAAATCAAGTTGACAAAGAGCTTTGACAAGCTTATTCGCATTAGTGTAAGACAATCCTGTAACTTCTATAGCATGGTCTATAGTAAAGATAGGCTTAAAATAAAGGGTCTCCAATAAGGCGATCGCATTTCCAGATTTGCGTCCCATTTCATCTAAAACTAAAAGGCGACTCGTCTCTTTTAGATGAACGATATTTCGTGCTGTTTTAGCCGCTTCATTAGCTGTAACAGCGACACCTTTCAAGAAAAATTTCAACCAGCTTTCCCAATCTCCAAAATCCCTTACTCTTTGCAAAAGATCATAGTAGTCACTACGATATTTTTTAAAGTAGTAAGAAAGATAGAGTAGTGGCCTTTGTAAAACACCTTTCTCGCAAAGTAGAAACGTTACTAATAACCGACCGACCCTACCATTTCCATCTAAAAAAGGATGTATCGTTTCAAATTGAGCATGGGCTAATCCGACTTTAATCAAGATTGGCATCGGAGTCGAACTGTGTAGAAAAGATTCTAAATTTGTTAAACATTGGTGCATTTCATCTGGCGGAGGAGGTACATAGCTAGCGTTATTAAGGGTGCAACCACCCGATCCTATCCAATTTTGACTTCTACGGAATTCCCCCGGACTAAGTTTTGAACCCCGTACCCCCTTCATCAATTTGCCATGAATTTCCCGAATTAAACGTAAAGAGATAGGTAATGAGTGGATGCGTTCTAAACCATAGTTTATTGCTGCGATGTAGTTAACGACTTCCTCAACATCCTGAGGGTTACTGGGTTCTAAAGTTTGTGATTCAAATTCTAGTACATCCATTAATGAAGCTTGGGTTCCTTCAATTTGACTAGAAAGTAGAGCTTCTTTACGTACATACATAAAAACGAGTAGATCTGGATTTGGGAGAGCATCTGTTGAACCATCTAAGCGACCTAATGCTCTATCGGCTTCTGAAAGCAGATTCCACATTTCCTGATCCATGATGATTTCTGGACTTGGTGGCAAAGGTTTTGGGATGAAGGCTCGATACCCCTTCATTTGCTGAATATATTGACCTGCTCGATTCGTCTGCACTATTAATTATCGTTTTTGTTCATATGGCTGTGCTTTGATATGTATATTAATGGAAAAAGGCATTTAACGTTAATAGCGTAACAAGTCCCATATGACTGAAATTTTCTGGCACTAACTAGTCTTGGATATATTCTGCACCAGTAAGCAAGGCAATTTCCGCACGAACAAATTCGCGTCCAAGATATAGAGCATGGTCAAACATTGAAATGGGGCAAGGGTCAGCCTCTTCCGTAATTTTCATGCCGAGTTCTTTCGCGGTGCGTCCGGTGTAAACAGTCGTGTGCGATCGCCCCAAATCCCCTTTACAAGATAAAACTTCGCCAGTCTCTGGGTCAGTCGCTAAACCTTGATCATTAATTGCATTGGTGAAATGTTTCGCGCAAATCAATCCCTGTTCGCGGTCGAGATAGATTAGGAAATAACCTTTAGGATCGAGGTCAATGTGGCGATTGGAATATTCGTTATCGAGGACAGCTAAAGCTTCAGCGGAAACAGTCATTGGTTTTCAGAAATTGCATTTTCGGCACAGTCATTCAGTATATCCCACCTACTAGCATCCCAAAATAGAACCCCATAGTCTATAAAACTACGGGGTCAAATCAGGCCAGTTTTTTCGAAAGGCGATCGCCTGATTCACCTTTCTTTTTGATGCACTCATTCATGCTCTAAATCGATGCCTGACAAAACCTTAATTCCCCTGATTTGAAACCACTGTTACCGAACCATCAGGAGCAACCGTCACCACTGACTGATAGGTGAAATCGAGGGATTCAGGGCGACGACCTTGGAAAGTAAACGTAAAACTCCCGTCTGCATTTTCCACGTAGGGTGCATCGTTCGGGTTGCCATGCATCGCTGCCTCTGCACGATAGTTTCCGAGGCCACCATTGGCTTCTTCCGCTGCTTGGCGGGCAAGATTTTTGGCTTGATTTAGGTCGATTGTAGTCGCTGAAATAGTTTCAATCGCGGCATTAGCACGGGGTTCGCCATTGTAATCAATTACAACCGAGCCATCGGTCAACACTGTGATCACACTCTCATAGGTGAAATCAAGGGATTCAGGACGGCGACCCATAAAGGTGAAGGTGTAGCTACCATCCGCATTGGTGACGTAGGGCGCATTGTTCGGATTGCCATGCATTGAGGCTTCGGCACGATATTCCCCAAGACCGCCGTTGGCTTGTTCTGCCGTTTGGCGGGCAAGGTTTTTAGCTTGATTTAAATCAAAAGATTGCACCGTTGTGGTGCTGGCAACGGAAGATGTGCGGGGTTCACCGTTGTAATCAATCACGACTGAGCCATCGGGAAAGACCGTTACTTCGCTTTCATAGGTGAAATCAAGGGAGTCAGGGTGGCGACCCATAAAGGTGAAGGTATAGCTTCCATCTGGATTCTCGACATAGGGCGCATTGTTTGGATTACCATGCATCGAAGTTTCGGCACGATATTCTCCCAAACCACCATTGGCGACTTCAATGGTTTGGCGGGCTAAATTTTTTGCGTTATTTAACCCAAAAGCAAATGTGGCGTTACCGGGGTTAACTTGAGCTAAGCGCATAGGGCTTGCTTGAGCCATGGTGGAGGGTTGCAGAGTTACAACAACACCGAAAGCAAATAAAGATGAGAGGTATAAATTTTTCATGGATATTTTCACGCAAACAAGAATGGGGCAGAGGCGATCGCCGGGGTTCTAGTCAACACAGAAGTAAAGCACGAGAAAAAAGTTTCCGTAAGTCTACGGTAAAACTGGATAATAGAAACGGTTTATTCGCTTTGGGGACAATATGAGCCGTTCGCTGCCGATTTCCGCTTATTACCACCAACGTACAAAATACGACCCCGAAACGATCGCCCAACGAGGCAAAACACTCAATTGGTCAGCCCAACCGAGTCCCTTTAAAGGCTACAAAATAGGGACAAGCTACGACCTAAAACCCTACCTTGAGCTAGACAAAAACGAGCCAGAGTGGGAATCCCTGTCCTATCTATTGCTGCTCAGCTATGGACTGACGGCCAAACTCGCGACGGGCGGTGGTAATTTCATTTATCTACGTTCTGCTCCCTCGGCTGGGGGGCTGTATCCCGCTGAGGTTTATCTCATTTCCCGCGGCACTGATCTCTTACCTGCGGGGCTATACCATTACCAACCCCAAACCCATAATCTCCTGCGTTTCTGGGATGACCACTGCTGGGCAGAACTGCGAGGGGCTTGTTTTCTACACCCAGCCCTTGAAAAGACCCAGCTAGCCCTCGTTACCACGGCTATTTTTTATCGCTCCGCTTGGCGCTACGAAGACCGTGCCTACCGCCGCGTATTTCTAGATACGGGGCATCTTTTAGGCAATATTAATCTTGCCGCCTCGATGCAGGGCTTCCGCTCCCATCTCATCGGAGGCTTCAGCGATCGCCTCATGAATGACTTGCTATACCTCGATGGCGAAGCAGAATCCGTCACCAGCGTCCTTGCCCTCAATGGCAATCCCCAAACATCAAGTCTTGGTCGAACGACTTTACCTTCACCGGCCATGATGGATTATCCAGAGCTAGACGACGGAGAACTATTACCCGCATTGCACCAAGCCTCAAAAATTGTCACAAAAGCTTCAGTGCCACCACGTCAACCCGACATCCTTGAAGACAAATACAATTTTCCCTTTGGCCTCAAATTTTCCCTAGCCAGCACCTCCGACGAAACCCGTTACAACACCCGCGTGGATTGGGGAGAAGATTTAGAGGATTTAGAAGAAGCGATCCTCAAACGCCGTTCGACTCGGGGTTATACCGGGGAAGACTTGACCCTCGAAGAACTCCAGCAGCTCCTAAATTTCACCTATCACCCCGAAGACTATGGCGAGCAAGGGTTAACCACAGATCCCGACTATTTTGACCTGAGTTTAATCGAAACCTTTGTGGCTGTTTCCGGTGTAGAGGGACTCGATGCTGGCTGCTATTATTACGCCCCGAAAGCCCAAGAACTACGACAAATTCGCTTTAAAAATTTCCGAGAAGAGTTGCACTACCTTTGTCTTGGGCAAAATCTTGGTAGAGATGCGGGAGCCTTGATTTTTCATACCGCAGATCTGGCTCAGGCCGTCGCTCGCTACGGCGATCGCACCTATCGTTACCTCCACCTCGATGCCGGCCAGCTTGGGCAACGATTAAACCTAGCGGCCATTCAGCTGGGATTAGGCGTAAGCGGCATTGCAGGCTTTTTTGACGATCAAGTTAATGAAGTACTGGGTATTCCTGACGATGAAGCCGTACTGTACATCACAACCCTAGGCGTTCCGAATGAACAGTAAAGGGCAAAACCAAAGAATCCCTAAGCGCTAAAAAAGTCGCGGAATATTTAAAGAATAGGTATTCACAGAAATCTGGGGTGGCGAACAAGCAATCCGAAAACCAACCGAATCCACCTGAAAGTCAAGGTCAATCACATACCGAAATGATGACCGACAGTACCGTGGGTGATTAAACCAAGAGCCACCCCGGAGTACCTTGGCATCTTGCTTTTCTGTTTGTTGCCATGCACTGCCGTCTTCGGGAGCTTCTTCATAATTTCTGTAGTAATCGTCTTCACACCATTCCCAAACATTGCCATGCATATCGTAGAGCTGGAAGTTGTTTGAATCAAAGGATCCGACTGGTGTTGTTTTCCCTCGAAATTTGCCAATTTTTTCCGTGCCATAGGGTTCGTTCGTATTGAAATTAGCGGTTTGATCGTTAATGGTTTGGCCGAAATGGAAGGATTCGTAGTAATGCTTATTCCAATATTCTTGGGAAACTTTAGAGGTCATCGGTTTACGCAGAACCCCGCGACAGGCATATTCCCATTCTGCTTCGGTAGGCAGGCGATATTGAATTTTTGAGATTTTGCTTAGTCTTGCACAAAATTCTTTTGCATCTAGCCAAGAAACTTGTTCTACGGGAAGTTCGTCTCCCTCGAATCGGGACGGGCTTGGTGCAAGCTCTCGCTCAATGGGTCTTAATTCTGCGATTATGCGCCACTGGGCTTGGGTGATGGGATATTTCCCTAGAAAAAAATCAGGGATTTCGACCCAGTGCTGTGGTGACTCGTTTTGATACCAGCTATTGTCATATTCTTGGCACAGCCTTTCTATTTCTGCTTCTGATGTTCCCATCCAAAACCCTCCACCACCGATCTTCGTCATGTGGATGGATATTTCCTCTGGCTCTTCTGCGAGGATTTCTTTGTACTGGACGATATCTATCATGGAGCCTCAAAAGTACTACGCATATTCTCTCAGCATATCGAACTCTCTAGCACCGCAAAAACTCTTCTGTACTGTAAATGAGAAAATTTAATAAGCGACTTTATTTTACTTTTCTTTTTCCTAGGATGCGATCGCCATTGTTATTTTTTCCCAAGTCTTCAGTTGGGTGATGATGGGTTTTGTCTTTGCGGTAATGGGGCGATCGCCATTAAGGGGTATCTTGAATATTTTATGTAATGTTTTGGATATATTTGGATCTATGAAGACGGCGGTAATATTTCTGTATGGCGCTATGGATTTCATTGGTTATAACCCATAGTCGGTAACATTTTTCCCATGAAACTCGCGGCAAATACATGTTAGAGATTACAAATCTAAAAAAAGCTTATGGTCAGCGACAAGTGCTCGATGGCCTAGCGCTCCACATTCAAGCGGGCGAAATTTATGGGTTGTTGGGGGCGAACGGTGCGGGGAAAACGACCACCATTAATATTCTCTGTAATCTACTAAATGCCGATAGTGGTGAGCTGCGTATTGCCGGACAGCGAGTGTCTGAGGCGACAAAGAAAATCATTGGCGTTGCGCCCCAAGAAAATCTCCTTTATAAAACCCTCAGTTGCGCGGAAAATCTCCGATTCTTTGGCAAAATCTACGGTCTTCGCGGTAAAAAATGCGATCGCCGCATTCAGTATTGTCTAGAAGCAGTGGGATTGAGCGATAGAGCAAATTCTCCTGTGGAATCTCTGAGTGGCGGTATGCAGCGGCGGATGAATGTGGCGGTGGCCCTCGTGCATAATCCAAAGCTTTTAATCCTTGACGAACCGACCACCGGACTCGATATCGAAACCCGTTATGACATTTGGGCTTTAATCCAACGGTTACGGTCTGACGGCATGACTATTTTGCTCACGACCCATCTCCTCGATGAAGCGGAAAGACTGTGCCAACGTATTGGCATCCTCAAAGGGGGTCAAATTATTGCGGAGGGAACTCTCCCTGAACTGCGCAAAATGATTCCCGCCAAGGAAATTGTGGTCATTAAAACCCAAGAAGAAGAGACGGCGATCGCCCGGGGGGAGGCAGCGGGATTTACCCAGCGCAGCTATGGCGGTGATTTGGCTTTTTGGTTACCCGACCAGCTGGAACTCAAAGAAATTCTTGATATTTTTGACGGCATTCCCCTCGACTCCATTGCCCGGCAGCCTGTTCAGCTCGAACACATCTATATCGAAATTACAAAACATTCCGTAGCAACCCCGTCTCCGTCTGAAGTTGTGTAAAACAGTAGTAGTCTTTTTTTTTTAATAATGTTGAAATCTTTTTTTGCGTCCACGGCGATCGCCCTTTCCCTGAGCCTTGCCCCGATTAGCGCCTTTGCCGAACCCGAACCAATTCACCCTGAAACCATCTCACCAGAAAAATTAGCTTTAATCGAAGAATTGCGGGTGCTCACCAAGCGCGACGAAAATGCCACCCAAGTCCTCGACATTATGATGAGCCAGATGCAGGATCAGGCCAGCGCCATGAGTAAAAGTCTTTTTGGGGAAGCCGCAGATCCCACAGTGATAGCTGCTTTTGACGAAACCTTCACACGCATTGTTGAACGTATGTATACCCTGATGCAGGCAGAAATTGACTTTGCTGCGGTGCAAGAGGACATTGATTTCAAGCTCTATAACGAATATTACTCGGCGGCAGAACTCGCGGATTTAATCGCATTTTACAAAACCCCCACCGGCCAGAAAACCGCTGAAATTTATCCCCAGCTTGCCCAGCGCTCCATGGAACTCTTTAGTGCCGAAGTCACTCCCACCATGATGGAAATTCAGCAGCAGGTGCTCATGGAAGAGCTTTCCGCTGGTTTTGAGATGATGCCGGACTATGGAGCACCCGAATCAGAGGAAGAGTATGACACCCAGACAAATACTGATGAAACAACAATGTAGGGCGATCGCCCCTAGGAGCGTAAAATATTCATCACAAGAGTAGACCCCAACTCCAAAGCCATAAATGCCGAGCCGATGATCAACGAAACCCCAGACCCTAAACCCGAAGAGATTCCAGAAGAGCCACTACCTAGCCCCCTACGGTGTTGGAGCGGTACAGCCGTTGCCAGTAGTATGTCCTTTGCCGCATTTTTAGTGACCCGCAAGGTCATCACAAATTTTGCGAGCACCCCTCCAACAGGCAATGATTTAGCCCTACGCATTGCTATTACTGTGCGCACATTAGTCGTGGGTGTTTTAACCATGGCAACGGGGGTATTTGGACTCATTGCCTTAGGGTTACTTCTACTGGGTGTTAAATCTTTATTGGAGTCCCTAAAAAATCCAGAATCTGAAGAGGCATCCTAGCTTCTCCGCTGATGGCAAAGGCCATTGATAAAAACGTTATTTTTGTAAGCGATTAGAGACTACCTATGGAAATATTAGATATTGCAATGGGCATTTTAGCGCTATTAATTGTGGGAGGCGGTTTAATTATGCTTTTCCAAGGGGCGATCGCCATGAATGGGAAAGACTAATCCCACCATCACCATGGCAAAGTGGGCATCGTTTTACGTCTGACCTACGAACGCAGCATTATCCATTTTTTAAGTATTTTGAAAGGTGTAGACGACCCGGTAAAGCATCTGATAGATGGGGGAGCAACGGTACTGTTATTTCTCAGTGCAGTGGTCATTTTTGGCTGGCACACTGAATCTTCCCGACTGATACAAATTCATCCAAGCTATGTGCCGATGCAGTTTAATACGGCCCTCGGATTTGGGTTGATTGGTGTATCTTTACTACTGCTAAATTACCAACGGCAGGTCTTTGCAAGGGGTTTTGCTAGTCTGCTTTGTGTGCTGGGGATGCTGACTTTAAGTCAATATATTTTTGATATTAATCTCGGCATTGATGAGCTATTTGTCGATCATCACATTGAGGTGGAAACGTCCCATCCGGGACGAATGGCTCCCAACACAGCCCTAAATTTCATGCTGAGTGGGGCGGCGATCGCCTTTATCAACCGTCGGCGACTCACATTAAATAGTGTATTCTTCGCATCACTGTCTAGTGCCCTAGTGACCGTTTTTGGTTTTGTGGCACTTTTTGGCTATCTTTCTGGGGTAGAAACCGCCTACGGTTGGGGCAAACTGACCCGCATGGCTTTACACACTTCCGTCGGATTTGTCTGGGCTGGACTGTGGTTAATGATAGTAACGGCACAAATAAGTCTGAGTAAACTCAAACAAATTCCCTTGGGGCTTTTGCCGATGGTCGCCGGGATGTCGGTGCAAACGATCACCATTGCCCTATGGCAAGCTTTAGTTGCAGCAGAGAATTTATTAGTTAAGCAATATAGCGTTGATAAACAAAATACCCTTGCGGAATTGATTTTAATCAGTGGTAGCTTTCTGGCCATCAGTTTGGCGATCGCCCTGTATCTGATCGGTAAACTGCAACAGCAACTGGAAGATTTAAAAGAAGCTCAGCAACGAATTCTCCAGCTCAATAGCCAGCTCGAAAAGCTCTCCTATTTAGACTCTCTCACGGGCATTCCCAACCGCCGCATGTTCGACCTCACCCTCGAAAAAGAATGGGGACGAGCACTGCGTAATCAAACATCATTGGCCCTAGTGTTTATTGATCTCGACTGCTTTAAACCCTATAACGACTTTTATGGTCACCAGCAGGGAGATCTTGCTTTAGCCCAAATTGCGATAGCGATTAATCGTCTAGCGCGACGTACAACAGATTTGGCAGCACGATATGGCGGTGAAGAATTTGTTTTACTGCTCCCTGAGGCGAATGCTATCTATGCTCAGGCGATCGCCGCCGAATTAGTACGAACCATCCGAGACCTAGCACTCCCCCACCTCAAATCCAATGTTTTGCCCCTTGTCACCATTAGTGCCGGAGTGAGCTTAACGGTGCCCCAGCCGTCAATGACCCCGAAAGAACTTTTGCAAGCCGCGGATCAAGCCCTCTACCAAGCCAAAGCCAAGGGGCGTAACCAAGCCGTTTTTTATGACGCTAAAAAAAATCCAGTTATTTAGAAGCTATCGGTAAAGCCGCCACAATCGCATCTAGGACTCGACTAACTGGCACAACCTCAATCCCTAGATTTTCCGAAAGCTTTTGTCCCTTGGGAATAATCGCCCTAGTAAAACCGAGTTTTTTGGCCTCCTTCAGGCGCGTTTCAAGGTGAGAAACCGGACGAATTTGCCCGCCTAAACCCACTTCACCAATCAAAATCGTTTTCGGATCAACCATGCGATCGCGGAAACTAGCAATTAACGCCACAGCCATACCCAAATCAACCGCCGGTTCAGAAACGGTTAATCCTCCAGCAGAAGCCACATAGGCATCAAGCTTAGACAAGGGAATACCCACCCGCTTTTCCAGCACCGCCAAAATTTGCTGTAGCCGAGAATAATCTACCCCTGTGGTAGATCGCCGTGGGGAAGCATAACTCGTCGGACTCACTAAAGCCTGTAATTCGACCAGTAGTGGCCGTGTCCCCTCACAGGCAACAACCGTGGCCGTACCGGGAGTTTCCTCATCACGATTACCGAGAAATAATTCCGAAGGATTCAGTACTTCCTCTAGACCTTGCTCACACATTTCGAAAATACCGACTTCGTGGGTTGCCCCAAAGCGATTTTTAACCGAGCGCAATAGACGATGGGAAGCATAGCGATCCCCCTCAAAATACAGCACTGTATCCACTAGATGCTCTAAAACTCTCGGCCCGGCGATCGCCCCTTCCTTGGTGACATGTCCCACAATAAACAGCGTAATATTATCTCGCTTCGCTACCCGCATTAAAGCCGACGTACATTCCCGCACCTGAGATACCGACCCCGGCGCAGAACTTAACGACGAATAATATAGCGTCTGAATACTATCAATTACCGCTACCTGGGGACGCAAGGTTTCTAGCTCTGAGAGAATCGTCTCTAAACCTGTTTCCGTCAAAATATAGAGATTTTCCTCCGGATTATTCTCCGCCGACTTGAGGCGATCGCCCCGCAGCTTAATTTGTTGACCCGACTCCTCCGCCGAAACATAAAGAATACGCGGCAACTTTTCACTGAGCTGATAAGCAACCTGCAACAGTAGAGTCGATTTGCCAATGCCCGGATCACCACCAATGAGCACCAAAGAACCCGGCACAATTCCACCACCCAAAACACGATCCAACTCACCATAACCAGACGGAAACCTTAACTGTTGACTCGTGTCAATTTGATTGAATTTTAGGGCCACCCGCGGCTTTGCATCAGTAGATTTACTTCTATTAGGAGATGACGATTTATTGTGCCAACTACGACTAACACCAGAATTTACAATCTTCTCTCGAATTTCCTCTTGCAGCGATCCATACACACCACAACTTGGGCATTTTCCAAACCATTGCCGTGATTCCGCACCACATTCTCGACAGACGTGAACAGTCTTTGCTTTTGCCATGAATTGTTAAGCTAAATGTAAAAAAATGACGAAATAATTGCCCTGAAAATTAGAAAATAGACTCACATTCCAAAATAAATCTTAAAAAAACACTTTTTTTGCCGAAAAACAGCCTTTCAGCCTCCATCAAACCTCAGGAAAGCGATATTCTTATAACTAGAGAACTTTAATTAATAAACTTCAACATCACTTACCGAAAGTCAATAAGGAGCGTGAAAGAACTTGGAAAATCATAAAGAAAGAATTCTCGTCGTTGACGATGAAGCGAGCATTCGACGCATTCTCGAAACTCGTCTTTCCATGATTGGTTACGAGGTAGTTACCGCAGCCGATGGCGAAGAAGCACTAGGAACCTTTACCGAGGCAGATCCAGACTTGGTTGTGCTTGATGTCATGATGCCAAAGCTTGATGGCTATGGTGTCTGTCAAGAGCTTCGCAAAGAGTCTGATGTTCCTATCATTATGCTCACAGCTCTCGGTGACGTTGCTGATCGCATTACAGGTCTAGAACTCGGCGCAGATGATTATGTCGTTAAGCCTTTCTCTCCGAAAGAACTTGAGGCCAGAATCCGCTCTGTACTGCGTCGTGTTGATAAAAATGGCATTACTGGTATCCCCAGTTCTGGCGTAATTCATGTTGGTTCCATTCGCATTGATACCAATAAGCGTCAAGTTTATAAAGGTGACGAGCGTATCCGTTTAACGGGGATGGAATTTAGCTTATTAGAGCTGCTTGTTAGTCGTTCTGGGGAGCCTTTCTCCCGCTCAGAAATTCTCCAAGAGGTTTGGGGCTATACGCCTGAGCGTCATGTTGATACTCGTGTGGTGGATGTTCACATCTCTCGCTTAAGGGCAAAACTAGAGGATGATCCTAGTAACCCAGAGCTGATTTTGACGGCGCGGGGAACAGGTTACCTTTTCCAACGTATCCTCGAACTTGGTGATGAGTAGACCATGCTCATTAGTTGATCAAAGCTCTTTTAGATTCCTTCGGTTAATGACATAGATCATAGTGCTGTATCAACTATGGTCTTGTTGTTAGGGAAAGCTTTTTGTACTGGGTTATTTTGTATGTTGTTGTGAAGTAATTTGAGTCTTTAACTTTTTTTCCTATGCCGCAGGGATCTGGCTTCTCTTTTTTTTGTTGATGGCTTTTGGTCGGGGAAAAATGTTCCATTCATTCTGCGGCGATCGCCGATTTAGTTTAAGCAGAAGATTCAAAACCTAGAAAAAGAATAATAATATTAACAACTAATATTAACGACTGATTCTAAATTGCTTAATTTTGCATAATTTTAAGGTTCTAGTTTTAGTAGTCGTCCCGAATCTGCATCGGTCAAGACATAGAGATGACCGTCGGGAGATTGGCGAATATCTCGAACGCGCTGGTTAATTTTAATACGAGATTCTGAAAGTATATTCCCTTGGGCATCTATTTCTAGTCGGCGAATATCGTTAGAGACTAAACCGCCGGCAAACAGATTACCCTGCCACTGGGGGTGGCGATCGCCAGAATAAAAAGCGAGACCCGATGGTGCAATAGCTGGTGTCCAAACAAGCTTTGGCTCGGTGATGTCCTCCCTTGTCTTGACTGGGGAAACGGGACGGCCAGTGGAATATTCTGCACTAAAGGAAACATCAGGCCAACCGTAATTGTGAGTGGCTTTGACAATATTCAGTTCATCGCCGCCACGGGAGCCATGTTCCGTCGCCCAAATACGTTGATGAATGGGATCAAATGCCATTCCTTGGATATTGCGGTGGCCATAGCTCCAGACTTCTGGCTCTGCGTTGGGATTATCCACAAAAGGATTGTCTGGGGGAATGGTGCCATCGTCGTTAATGCGCACCACTTTGCCGAGATGGCTACCAAGATTTTGAGCTTGTTTACGGCTCAGTACACCGTCAACTTTGAGTGGGGGATTGCCGCCGTCGCCAATGGAAATCAGCAGGGTTTCGTCGGGTAGCCAGGTCAAGCGAGAGCCGAAATGCTGTCCTCCTTGCTTTGCTTGGGCAACTTCGAAGACCACTTCCCAGTTGCTGAGGGCTCCACCGTCAAATTTTGCCCTAGCGACACGGGTACGATTAGCATCGCGAGTGCCGTGGGCGTAGCTAAAGTAAATCCAGCGGTTTTCCTCGAAACGTGGATGGAGAGAGATATCGAGGAGTCCCCCCTGCCGTGACGCAAAAACTTGCTGGGCTGTGATATCTGCAACGTCTGTAAGGCCGGCGATCGCCTCAGGATCTAAAACCCCATCTTGAATAATGCGTAAATTGCCCGGCCGTTCTGTGATGAGAATATCTCCATTGGGTAACCATGCCATGCCCCATGGATGCTCCAGCCCCTCTGCAATCACGGCTAGCTCGACCTCATCGGTTGGTAATGCTGCCCCATCAGAAATTAAGGCGATCGCCTCTGAACCAGACTCCGATCCTAGGGATGCCGACCCTTGGGCGCTTGGCTCCGAAGACGGAGATGTCGTCGGTTTCGGTTGAGATTGCGAAGCACAGCTAACCATTAATCCCAAATTACTAACGAGAAGAATGGCCAACATTACAGAGCGAAATTTTCCCATGGGGATATGTGCAATAAACAACAAAAAAGTAAGCAACAGGTCGTTGAATAACCATTGTTACTTACTTTAAATTAAATGGGTTTTGCCAAGATGAAAATTTCAAAATGCGGGTGAGCACCGCTACCAAATTAATCACTAACAGCTTGATGTTTTTTATTCATCGGGCTCAATGGTGCTACTCAAACCATGGCTTTTTAAGGTTTCACAATAAAACTCAGCATGCTCCTGGACACAGGTAATAACAAGGGCTAAACCATTTGTATGGGCTTCCATCATAATGCTCACAGCCTGGGGCTGGGTGATCCCAGCAACGGTTTGGATCAGCGTTTGGACTACATGCTCCATGGAGTTGAAGTCGTCGTTATGAAGCAAAACACGGTAACGGGGCGCGGGTTTGCGAATAGTTTCTGACGCGCGCTTTTCGATCACACCTGTAGACATGATGATTTAACCTCCTAAAAAGTTGTTTGATTAGTTTGCTTTAGTTTTTTTGTTTTAAAGGTAGTTCGACAAAAAGATTTTACTGAGCGATAAACGTTGGGCGATCGCCTCATATCATGTTCTAGGGATCAAGAACAGACTGCGCTTTGGTTATAGCACATTAAGTTACCCTCATCTTAGCGCGGAATATAAAGACTGAAAGCTCAGTAAGAAAGCGATACAATATGAGAAATTAACATTTATTTACAAAAGCGTCCATATGACTGCTGCGACTGAAACAATTTTTGCAACTGCGGAAAATCCTCCAAGCCAGTATTGGACTTGGCGAGGACATAAAATTCATTATGTGCAGGCTGGCAACACCAACGGCAAGCCACCCCTGCTGCTCGTCCATGGTTTCGGCGCATCGACAGACCATTGGCGTAAAAATATTTCAGACCTACAACAGGATTTTTCTGTATGGGCGATTGATATGCTCGGTTTTGGGCGATCGCCAAAGGCAGACACTATCTACAGCGGCAATCTATGGCGTGACCAAATCCACGATTTTATTAGTCAGGTGATTGGTGAACCTGTTGTTTTAGCGGGCAATTCCCTTGGTGGTTATGCATCCCTTTGCGTGGCAGCACAACGTCCTGAGTCGGCCAAGGGTTTAATTTTGCTCAACAGTGCCGGCCCCTTCAGCGACTCTAACAAAAAGGAGCGATCGCCCCTCCAGAAAGCATTGCGCAAAGTATTATTTAGTCCCGTTTCAACCTTTCTGATTTTTCAATACACAAAGCGGCGTTCAACGATTCGTAAAACCCTCGAAAAAGTTTATGTTAACCAAGATGCGGTAACGGAGAGACTCATTGACGAGATTCGCCGTCCATCCGATGACCCCGGCGCGAGAAAAGTTTTTGGTGCAGTTTTCAACACACCAGAAGGGGCGAAAGTGGATCACCTCCTTGAACAGCTAGAACGGCCTTTAATGATGATTTGGGGCGAAAAAGATCCGTGGATTAATGCCAGAAGTCGTGGCGCAAAATTCAAACAATATCGTCCAGAACTAACAGAGCATTATCTCAATTCTGGCCATTGTCCCCACGACGATACACCCGCCGAGGTAAATCAAATTATCCGCGATTGGATGAACAACAATTTTGCATCCTAGATTTTAAGTTTTCGCGGCGATCGCCCTAGGGTTTCCCCATAATTTTCAGAAAAAATATGCAGACAACCTTTAATCTTTCTCCACTGATTCGCATTACATTGCTCAGTCTTTACACAGCTTTGACTTTGCCGATTCCATTTTTAGCGGATGTCACAAATGCACCTGTACCGTCCACATGGTTATGGGCTGGCTTTGTGGTGGGCGGCATTTTTCTTTACGGTGCATTGAATGAAAAAGTATTACTCGATGACGACAGCATTCAAGTCACCTACCCCCAATGGTTTCGGCTCATTTCCCGTAAAGGGTGGTCCTTAAAATGGTCTGACATTGCCCAGCTCAAAATGCGGACGACGGGTCAAGGAGGGCTGGTGTATTACTTTGTCACTCCAGAGCGAGATCGCGCTTATCTTTTGCCGATGCGAGTCGCTGGTTTTGCAAAAATGGTCGGCATTGTCGCAGAAAAAACAGCTCTTGATACTAGCGATGTGCGTCCCCTCTCTCAACCTTGGATGTACATGATTTTATTAAGCGTGACAGCACTTCTTGGTTTAGTCGATATTTGGACAATTACCACTGCAATTTCTTTGTAGCCCTCACCTTAAAAACACAAAATATTAAAAAATCTTTTTTAAATTAGCGGATATCTAGGGTGCAAGTAGGGTTTAGCTTTTATCTAAAGTGCCATTATATTTCTAGGTTAGAGAGGTCATTATCACAGGGCGATCGCCCCTTAAAAATTATGGAATCAAATCAAAGAAAAACATTGCAATAAAAAACCGCTAACTCACGTTAAAGTTGACGGTTTTAACCCTATTTATTTGCGCTTTACTTAACCTATTTAAAAAAAGTAAATTATCCAATTAATAGGCATTATTTCGCGAAGAAGATTAACAAGAACCTAAATTAGCAGAGGCAACATAACCACTGGCGGGTTTTTCCACAGGAACCCAACCGTCATAACCTTCATTCGCAATATAAACCCGTTGATTTTGCGGCAACATACCGATGACCGTACCCATTGGCTCATACCGAAGCTGGACATCGGGAGAAACCGTCCTGCGGCAGTTTGCACCAGCAACCGTCGTCACTGACTCTTGCCCCATGGTTGACACCGTATCCATCGTTGCGGCAGAACAACCCGTTAAAAATTCAGCAGAAACATAACCGCTGACGGGGGACTCGATGGGAACCCAGCCATTAAAACCTTCGTTCGCCATCATCACAGCTTGGCCGCGCATCAACTGCCCGATAACATTACCGTTAGGCTCATCCATGACTGGCAAACCATCGGTATTAATCTGGCGACAATTTGAACCGGGAACAGTAGAGGTATTGTCGCCGCCATGGGGATATTGACTAGCGACGGGGGTCGAGGTTGGTGTGTAGTAGTCGCCTAAGTTTGGTACATCTGCACAGTACACAAGGTAGCTAGAGCTAACATAGCCTTCTACAGGGGCACTGATGGAGACCCAACCGTTACCGATAGCGGATATGCTTACTTGCTGGTCGTCGGGAAGACGGCCAATCACTTCACCGCCGGGGGCACTTCTAACGTTTAAATAGTTGTCGACATTTACTTCTCGGCAAGCGGAAGTTTCTGTGCCAATGGCATCTGTTTGAGCTGAAACTGTCGAGCTTTGATAATTTTGCGCTGCGATAATTGACGCGATACCTAAAATAATTGTCCACTTTTTAGTATTCATTTATATTGTTGATTTCTACATTGCGGTTTAAACCCAAATTAAAAAAACTTCAGGTACGCTAAACCTTAATCTCTAAAAACATATTTATCTAACCGCTTGATTTAATTATTCGTTATTTTTTTTAGAAAAGCATCTCCCTAGGGCATAATTTCACTCATCAGATCGATAGATTATTATTTATGCCGATAGTGTGAAGGGAAATGTTTTATATGTAGGGATGTGTTGTGGTTCTGTTGGTCTTTTTTGTGGAATATTAGGGTTTGAAAAAAATGAAAATTATTGATATTGCTCGGTGTTTTTAGAGTTGGGCGATCGCCTGTTCAACATCTAGGGCAAGGAAGCGATCAAGGGCTTGGTACATCCAGTGAATTTCTGAGGGAGAGTCTTGATGGGTATGCTGAAACCCTAGAGCCGTAGCTAGTTGGGCATAGGAAGGATGAATAATTAAAGTGTAAAGATCGCAAATATTGGGGAAATCGTGCTGCATTTTGGTTAATGTCACTTGTGCGTCTTTGATAAATTTACCGCGGTATTCTTCGAGAAATTGGGGGTCAATCATCCAGCTGCGAATAAAGATTGAAACGCAATTTTGGTCGTTTATTTCTGCTAGTTTAAAGGGATCAATTTCTGATAGGGTGCTGAGATGTAAGGCGTTTTTAGCGGGTTTAAAAAAGTTGATGTCGGACTCGCTTTGGGTGGGATAAAGTAAATAAAATGCAACGGGATTTTGGTTGTCTGAGCGTCTTAAAACTCTCATGCCTCGATTATATTTATGTCCCCACTGGCGCAATAATCGTGCAATGCGATGGGGAACGGCGTTGTTATTGTTGTTCATCCAGTTGTAGTTAGTGGCGAGTAAATTCGCGACGGGAATGGCATCGCAGCGGGGGTTAAAATCGTCTAATAAAAGTTCTATTTTCGGGGCGATCGCCCCATCTTGCACACTTTGGGGTAGGGGCAGGATTTCGATACAGGTGGTATTGCCGTCGAAATATTTTTTTAGTAAACCGAGGGCGGCTAGTTTGTCGAGCATCATGCCTGCGGCGCGATCGCCCCCTTGATCTTTATCGGCATAAAAAAGTGCTGCGGCCTCGCGATGGGTACAAACTTCGGCTCCAAAATTTGTTTTTAGGGTCTGTAGCGGTGGCTTGAGGGTTGGGTTTTTCGTTGTCTCGTGTTTCACCAACAGATATACCCACAATCGCACAAAATAATCTGCCCGAATTCGGGTCAGACCGACTGTTTGAATAAGTTTTTGGATCAGGGGCGATCGCCGCTCCGCCGAAAACCAAGACTCCGACTCTTCAAGTTCGAACATTCACGCTATATCTAGGGACTTGACTTCATCTTACTTCACCCTAGTTCACCCTCTTTCTGGTTACTACAAAAAACTACTAAAAGCTTTTGGCTGCTTAGGTTTGGTCATTGTCATTGCAGAAATTCCGTTGTCAGAATGTGGGTGTAGAAAACAAAAATATCTTTTGAAGGTTCCAAATTATGTCTAGCTCAAAATTTAAAGCGCCTGCGACTCACACAAATGCTTGGATTCTACAAACATGGCTTGCCTTTGTTTTATCCATTGGGGCAACGGCGGTGGGCATTTACCTTTTGCCTGTGAATGGCTGGGTCAAAAGCTACCTTGGCATCGGCTATGTTTTCTCCGTCAGTTCTACGATTAGCCTCTCTAAAACCACCCGCGACATCGAAGAGTCGAAGCGTATTGTTAGCCGTGTGGATGAGGCGAAACTCGAAAAACTTTTAGCGGATTATGACCCGTTTACTAAATAGTTCAAAACATGGGCGGAGATGTGCAAATAGGGTCTATTTGAATATTATGCAAACATTGATCGGTCGATATATCGGTGTTTTTATTTGACTGGGGGGATGTCTGCGTTATTTTTATTGTTTACGCCAAATACGGCAAATGCGCTAAATATTTCGATGAGCGTTGCAAGTTTTTGTCAAAATCCATGGCGGCAAAGAATCTGTCGTCTTGAATAAATCGGATTTTTGGGGTTATGTTGGCGAGATTTGATTTTTTGAAAGTTTTCGCGGCAACTGGCACCTCGGACTCGGTAGGCAGGAATAGCAACTTCTGTTATCTTTAGGGACTTAGAATGTCTGGGAGAAAGCCGCACGGAATGTCTATTTTTAAAGCTCTAAGGTTGGCGATCGCCTGTAGTGTGGCGAAGTCCGTGACGGCGGTGGTGCGGGGTCTCAAGCTTAGTGCAGGTAGTGTTTTGCCGGGGGCGATCGCCAGAAAGATTTTTCCCAACGTTTTACCAGAATTATTTAACCAAGCTAAAAAGGGTGTCATTTTAGTTGTGGGCACTAACGGTAAAACCACAACATCTCTACTGATTAAAGCGATTCTGACGGCGCAGGGTTACAAAATTGCCCACAATGCCACAGGTGCTAATCTCATTAATGGTTTGGCGACGGCATTACTGGAGAGTGCCAATCTTGTCGGGAAGCTCGATATTGACTATGCCATCCTCGAAGTAGACGAAAATATTGTCCCCATTCTCCTCAAAACCTGCACGCCGACCCACATGGTCACGCTGAATCTGTTTCGTGATCAGTTAGACCGTTATGGTGAAGTGGATACCATTAGTAAGCGCTGGCAGGAGGCGATCGCCCCTCTCCCCAAGGAAACAACGATTATCGTTAATGGCGACGACCCAACCCTCAATCATTTTGGTCAGCAATTAGAACAAACTGTTAAATTCTTTGGCTTAACGGAACCTGAGCGTTATCTTGATGAAATCCCCCACGCTTCTGATGCCATCTACTGTCCGGTTTGTGGCACGCATCTGACTTATCAAGGCGTTTATTTGTCCCACCTCGGTGATTACCATTGCGATAATTGTGGTTTTGCCAAGCAGTCCCTCGATATTCACAGTCCAGAATGGGGACAGATTCTTATCGGGATTTACAACAAATACAACACAATGGCAGCGGCGCTTTTGGCGGAAACTCTAGGCATTCACAGGGATGTCATTAATGAGGAAATTCAAGGATTCAAAGCGGCGTTTGGTCGGGCGGAAGAGCTAAAGGTTGAGGGGAAAGATGTCCGTATTCTGCTATCGAAAAATCCTGTGGGTATGAATGAAAGTATTAGAGCTGTGATGGATTTACAGAAACAAGGTAAGACTTCCACTGCTCTAATGATTCTCAATGACCGTGATCAGGATGGTACTGATGTGTCGTGGATTTGGGATGTGGATATGGAAAATCTGACCAAGTATCCCGGCAAAATTATTATTTCCGGCGATCGCGCCCATGACATGGCTTTGCGGCTCCATTATTGTCAGGGTAAAGCAGATCTTAAAGTGGAAACAGATCTCGAAAAATCGATTCAAATGGCGTTGGATGTGACCCCCGTAGACCAAACTCTGCATATTGTGCCGACTTACACTGCGATGTTAGATGTGCGACAAATTCTCACAGGACGCAAGATTTTATAGTGGCGATCGCCAGGCAATTAATTGATAAATTTACCAATTTATTCAGCGATACTGTGTGGAGGCAAGGAAACTCCTAAGAAATGGGCCATCATCCAGCCTTAGATATCACCAAAGAATATTTCGATAATGAGTTTTAAGGACTGTCTACAATAGAAATAATTAAGTTAGTTTAGCCATGGCACAAGTTCTCTTAGATTTACCCGATGACCTTGCCGAAAAGATACAGACTCTAGCCCAGAGCGATCGCCTTGGTGAAGTTCTGTCTATGGGATTAAATCAGCCTATGGTGCCAGCCCATATTTATAGCTATATTCTTGGTTTTCTGATCAGTAATCCAACTCCAGAGGCGATCGCCGAGTTTCGACCTACCCTTGAGATGCAGGAACGATTGCAGACATTGCTCGGACGGAATCAAGCCGGAAATTTAACGCCGGAAGAAGAATTGGAATTACGAGAATATGAAAAGATTGAGCATTTGATAGTGATGTGGAAACAGCTATCGACTCAGTATCCGCAGATGTTGGAATTGCTCAAAGCTGAGGTTCAGACTACTCCCAATAACAATCAATCCCTTCAACAGCCATCATTTTTGGGTTACATGAAAGACTCCGTCGTTGTTAAAGGCGACATTATTGAACCAATTGAGGAAATTTGGGAGGTCTGTCAGTAGGTGACAACCAAAGGTTTACTGCTCGATACTCATATTTGGATTTGGGCAATGACAGGGGATTTAGCAAAATTATCAGAATCCTATATGGAGGCGATCGCTTTTGCAGAGACAGAAGGTGAACTGGCGGTATCAGCCATTTCTGTCTGGGAAGTCGGGATGCTCGAAGCCAAGGGCAGAATTGATTTGGGGGGTAATTGTAAAGCGTGGGTGAACAAAGCCTTATCTTTTCCCGGTTTAAAACTCATTCCTTTAACCCCTGAAATTGCGATTCAGAGTTCACGTTTACCCGGTGAGATTCATGGAGATCCAGCAGATCGGATTTTAGCGGCGACTTGTTTAGTGACCGACCGGAGCTTACTGACGAAAGATCGAAAATTGATCGATTACAGTAAACAGGGTCATATTTCCGTGTTGCCCAGCTGAGTAAAAGCATCATAATTCCATTTATCATCATGGTAAATCTGCAGACATCTCACTCGGTTTAGGTAAGATGCAAAAATCCTAGCTTCACTTCCATGGAATTAGTCTGAGTTTTTTTCTTACGAAAACACACATATGGGGGAGAAATTTAAATTGATTTTTGGGTTTTGATCATATAAAGTTTCGCATTCTCGAAATTACTAGAGTAGAGATGATAGAAAAGGTAGTCTTTGGAAGTTCTCCAACCCGCTACCTAGCCAACAGATTGGCGTTGGTCAATTAGGAGAGAATTTTCTACTCTTTCGAATCTAACAACATCCCCCAAATGAAATTATAGGGGTGCACTGATCGCGTCGATTCACCATCAACAACCAGAGGTTGACCTTGATTGTGCCATTCAAAAATAGAACCTTCCAAGTTCATCACATGGGCATAACCAGCCTTTTGAAGTTCTTGAGCTAACTTAGCTGAACGATAGCCCACTGAGCAGTACACCACGATCACGGCCTCAAGACTCACTTCAGACTGTTGCACTGCCGCTAAAGTCGGTAAATGGTGCGCCCCCGGTAGGTGACTTACGGCATATTCTTCTGGCTCACGAGCATCAATCAGAATGGGAGAGGGCGATTCGCTGGCTAACCAAGCTGCCAACTGGGTTGTGGAAATAGTTCCGATGTCTGGAAACTGTTGATTGATAAATTGCTTAATGAAAATCCAGGCCAAGCGGCGAATTGGTTTTAAGCTGCTAAACACAGATAATTCCTTATGGTGTGGCGTATAAAAAGTGAGCTTGATGATTGATTTTTCTGCTTGGGATTTGATGTTGAAGCATTATGTCAATGGGCAAGGACAGGTGGATTATCCTGCTTGGCGCTCGGAGTCTTATAAGAAATTGGAAGACTGGCTTGCATCCCAACGTCATGTCGAACTCAATGCTTGTTCTCAGGATGAGGCGATCGCCTTTCTCATTAACCTATACAACGCGTTGACCATTCAGCAAGTTCTCAAAAAATACCCCATCGCTTCAATTCGACCTACTTTTCTCGGCATACCCAATTGGCTAGCCTTTTTGCGATTTTTCACAAAGAAAATATATCGTTTGCAAGGTCAAGCCTTAAGTCTCAATGGCATCGAGCATGGCTTGCTCCGAAAGCGATTTCAAGAGCCTCGCATTCATTTCGCGTTGGTCTGTGCGTCTGTCGGTTGTCCACTCTTACGCGCCGAAGCCTATATGCCAGAGCGGTTAGAAGAACAATTAGAAACTGATGCCCGCCACTTTATCCGCAATGATGATAAGGTGCACTATGACGCGACTCAACAAACCTTATATTGCAGCAAAATTTTTAAATGGTATGGAAAAGACTTTTTGACTGTGGCTGAATCCATCCCGGACTATATTAGTCAGTATCGGCCTGATCTCGATTTGCCTAGTGATGTTACTGTCAAATTTTTGCCCTACAGTTGGGAGCTGAATCAACGGATGTCTTCATAGAATTGCTTGAGCCAAGTTGCCGATACTCCCGCAGCCCAGAAAAAGCCGATCATAAAATAGATAAGATTGGCTTTGAATAATCCCAACTGCGCCACGCGGCGATCAGAGCATTGCACGACTCGATTTAGCTGACGAATATGTCCCAACTTCGATAACCGCAGACAGAGATCAGCATCTTCCATGATGGGCATGGTTGCATCAAAACCACCACAGGCAAAGAAATCACAACGGCGGCAAAAAATCACCTGATCCCCAAACAAGATCCGTAGGCCATCACGAAAATAAAGATGGGGCCGAAAGATTAGCGGCGCATAGTGGGTTTTGATGGCGTTATGGATCGTAATGCTCCAACGGGTCGTCTGTGCTCCAGCCATGATCGAGATAAAACCCCCGCCAGCAACCTTAGGATTCGCTAAAGTCTGTTGCATAACGTCAATTAGATCGTTAGGGACAGAGGTATCACCATGAACGAAGCACAGAATTTCGCCCGTTGCCACCTCAGCCCCGGCATTCATCTGGGATGCTCGACCTCTTTGCTCGGCGATGATCACTGTTGCTCGGTATTGGGTGGCGATCGCCACGGTTTCATCTGTACTGCCGCCATCTACTACGATTATTTCAGCGGCAGCAGGATAGAGCACTTGCATACATCGCAGGGTACGCCCCAGACAACTTGCTTCGTTTAAGACGGGGATAATAATAGAAACTTTTGACATAACCCTGATGGTACGCAACGATCTCGCATTTTACGACCGACAAGCTGCCCAATGGTGGAGTGAAACAGCCACTATTTTTCCGCTGAGTAAGCTCAATCCCCTCCGCTTTCAATTTTTTGATCAATACGTTCCCGATTGGAGCGGTCTACAAGTGCTGGATGTGGGTTGTGGCGGCGGCTATACCTGCGAATTTTTAGCCCAGCGAGGCGCTATCGTTACCGGCATCGATCAATCATCTGCCTGCATTAGCGCAGCTCAAGATCATGCGGATCTGATGAGTCTGGAGATTGACTATCACACGGGCGTGTCGGAAAAGTTGCCATTTCAGGGCGATCGCTTTGACATTGTGACCTGTGTCGATGTGTTGGAGCATGTGGAAAGTGTCCCTGCCACAGTCGCAGAGATTAGTCGTGTACTGAAACCCGGCGGTTTATTTTTGTTCGATACCCTCAATCGCACTTGGCGATCGCGATTCATCATGATTTGGCTGCTAGAAAATTGGTTACGGCTCATTCCGCGCGGCATCCACGATTGGCATCAGTTTGTGCCGCCAGAAGAATTAGAACAAAACCTAATCTCAGCAGGACTCTCCGATATTCAGATTCAGGGATTTGATCTGTTTGGGCGGACTCCCCTTGCCCAATTCCAAACACTGTTGCACTACTGGCAAACGGAAAACTTCCGGGTGAATTTTGACGACAATACAGACGTTTTTTACATCGGCATTGCAAAAAAAAGACGTTAACAAAGGTAATCGGCAAAACACTTTCTACATCAAAAAAATATTTATTTTTGATATGACAACATCAAGATATCGGCGATCGCCCTTTTTCCTTCTCCAGAACGCCACCCGGTAAATAAATTAGTGCTACCTTTTATATCTGTTGCCCAGCTTAATTTTCCGATGGCACATGGATACAACCACAATTATTTTGTTTGAAGAAGGAAAAGACGCATTTTTACAAGGCGAGTATCGCGTTAGTCGAGATCGTTTCCTTGAGGCGATCGCCAATGTCCCGAAAGCCTCTAGTGAGGGCGGTGAACTGGGTTTATGGCTCGCTAACGCCTACCAAGCCAATAACCAAATGGACGATGCAATTAATCTTTGTCGCGAATTAACAACCCACCCTTTTCCGAGGACAGCAGATCGCGCCCGTCGACAACTTTATATCTTGGAAGCACCGAAATTAGAACGCCCCAAGGAGTGGCTGACAGAAATTCCTAGCATGGAAAATTTTGAGCCAGCGAAAATCCTCTATGTGGAAGGAAAGTCCAAGCCTATCGAAAAGGAATTATCGATTGAAGATTTTGAAGATCTTTCCCAAATAGAAACCGAGGATAATCAGTTTGTTTGGGTTGCCTTAGGTCTGGGTGTCTTAGGTTTAGGAGCATGGGCGATCGCCGGATTCTAAACACCCACCCCAGCGAAAAGCAATCCCATCTACTAACCTTAATCGCCGTGAGACGAAGGATCCCGGTAAAACTCCACATAAAAACGCCCATCGTCACCCGGTACCACCTCATGGCGGACAGTCGGCTCAACGATACCAACTTGTCCCGAAGTCAACACAATTTCTTCGACAGTCGGCTCCAAAATACGATAGATGAGCTGACCTGCCAGCACCACAATCTTGCCCCATACCCCAGCCTTCGTATTATGACCATGACGTAAACTTTGGGGTGTGGAAATCTCAGTGAATTCTGGCGTTTTTTTGTAAGCGACAAGATGATCAGGTAGCTTATCCAGCATCAAATTTAGCCTCTTCTCACACGGACTAAGGATTCCCCCATCAGGATCATGACACCTGCCCAGCGATTGAGCAATCCTACACACGACAGAATTTCCGTTCATTGTCCGAAGCCGGTTCCTGCCACGAATAGGCAAAGTGGCTCACACTATCAATTTGCGGAAAATTAGCGCGAATCGCCGCCATTTGGTCTTTGAGCGAAGGTCGTTTGCCAATGGCGCGATCCCAATCCCCAGCCAACGCCGGAATAATTTGAGTACTAGGAGAAGCAAAACGCACCACCCGCGCAATTTCATTGACGATGCATTGGGGACTACCGCAAACACTGTAGGACATGGCATGCCATTCCAAAGAAGCAGGAAACTTATCCCAAGGTTGCAAACGCGAATCAAAGCCCCGCTGCCCGACAATTTGATTGCCGCCGGGGAAAAAGACAGCTCCAGCGGGAACGCCCTGCCGTTGTGGTGCTTGGGAAACAAGGGTAACAAAATCAACGACACCCTGCGCTGCATGACCAACAGTTAAGTTCCACAGGTCATTTTGCAGGCGCTGGTGTAACTGGGTATTGGAGAGATTTTTTTCGTAATTGGTTATAATGCGCCCTTGCCAGCGGGGGACATCTTCATTGGGGAATTTTGCGCGGACAGTCGCAACGTCAGAAACTGTAATTTTACGATTACGCAAATATTTTTCGATGAGGGCTAAACCTTGATTATTCTGAGCGCGATTATATAAAGCTTGGGTCGCCGCGGAACTGTAAATCCAGAGATCATTTACCGATGCCGTCACGGATTGTGTACCTGTGCCACGGGGATAGCGAATGTAGTCAAACAGCACACCATCGGGTTTGCGCTTCAGAATTTCTTTAACAAGGTTGTAATAGTCTTCTTGGGCGGTGCGATTGTAAGGATCGGCAAAGGCCTGAGCGCCATCTTTCACAAAGTCTAGGCTGGTTTGTCCAAAACCATTGCGAGCCATCACATGGCGGCGATCGCCGCGATTGGCGTAGACATAGCCGAAATTCAAGCCGAACATCCAAGCATAAACTTTTAGACCACGGGCATGACCCTTGGCAATAATTTCCGCCATTAAATCCCGATCTTCGAGACCCGGCGTTTTTAATACCGACGGCCAAGCCGTATTATTTTGGCTGGCTGGAATCAGTGCTTGACTATCGTAAAAAACTTCAAGATAAAGGTGGTCGTAGCCTTTGTTGACGATGTCATCTAAAACTTTGTCGATAACGCCGGGTTTGGTATCACAGGGATACACCCGCAGCCACATGGCTTGATCCTGTGGCCAATTTTCTTGACGACAGGTATTAAGCTGTTTGCCATGGTCGTTGAGGAGCTTTGTATACTCCTGTTGGGCAGCTTGGTCACCACTAAAGGCTTTTTCCCGGAGCGCATCTTTCGCGGCGATGGTCTTTGCATCGAGCCGACAATACTGGTTTGGTTTTGCTTGGGCTGGTTGTGACCAAAGCATCAAAGGACTGAGGCTACCCATACCGAGGGCAAGGGAAACAGCCATTAAGCGCTGCTTGAATCGAAAGAATTTAGAGAAACCGAAACCACCCATAGATTAATGCGCCACACTGGACTGTTTGCGAATCATAGCAAATAAGTTTTCGTCTCTCATTACCTGTTTTCCGGTGAAGATGACAAAAAAATTTACCGTCATTTGTCATTAGGATCACAAATTGTGAGATAAACTTACCGACTACCGCTACCATTGACGCTAATTTCTGAGATTAGTTCTTCGACTCGGGTAGCTTAATCGATGGTAATTCAATGGTTTCCGGCAATTCCATGCCTTCGGGTAACTGAATATTGGATAGGTCAATTTCAGTCGGCAGAGATTGTTGTAACTCTTCGAGGGAACTCGGCAAAATTTGCTGGAGAAACAGAGTTTGTAAATTGCGGAAAGCGGGTTCTCCTAGGGCAAGTATTACTTTCTCGGCAATGTTTTCGTCGGTGACATTTGTGATTGTCGTTGCTGGAATGGTGATGGTGTGTTGTAGTCGCTGCTGTTGCCAAGGTACTGCAAGGTCAAGGTTAATGGCGATCGCCTCGATATTAAGTTCGTCAATCGTAAAGCCATTGGCAGCGCTAGAACCATTAGCTTGGGTCGTAGAGCTAGCATTACCGGACAAATCCTTAGACATTTGCTCAAAATCGACATTGGCATGGCTAAAGGAGGCAAGAGCGGCCTGTATTTGACTGGTGTCGCCGTCAATATTGATGGTAATCCCTTCGACTGTGGCGGCATCAACGTTGACTTTTTTTCCTTGAAACCTTGGTTTATCTAAAACGAGTTGTTGAATATTGAGGAGGTTTTCGCTGGCAATGCCCTCGATACCGTTGAGCTGAATATCTGTAAAGGCAACCCTCTGGCGTAATAACTGCACATCGGCGCTACCGACTGCTGCCATGCCGCCTGTTGCTTCTAATAGTTGGTTTTCGACTTCTGTTTCGGCTTTACTGTCTAGCCACGAATCTGCTAAAACGTAGCCGCCAGCGCCCAGTATTGCGAGTCCGGCGATCGCCCCGCCGATAATCGTCAGAGTTTTATTCATGGATTGTGCCCCAGTTCAACCGAGGGATTTAAAGGTTGCCCGTTAGACTTCAAGGTCATCCCAATTCATTTCTGAAAAATTTCGAGGAATAACATGACGGTCTACGCCCACCTTGCGACTTTCTTGTTGCAAACGCGGATTAATGGCGATCGCCTCAAAGCGAACTTCCATGGCTCCTTGGGGAATGGGCACTTGCATTAATGTTTCTGCGTCGCCGTCTTGGTTCGGCGTAAAATCTGTGAGCTGGTAGGGGCCACCCAAAATACTACGGGTTTGGCGATCTTGAAGCCAGAGCTTGACATAGAGGCGATCGCCGTAGGGCGGCAAAGTAACCCGTACCACAGCCATATCCTCCGAACGGTATTCCGGTTTGCTTAAACTTAAAACTGGTTCCGGCACAGGTTGAGAAGACTGAATTGCCCCGTCAGTAGCCGTGGTTTTGTCCACAAATTCGGTCGGATAGGGCAACCCAGAGGCATCATAACTCGGTTCTACAGGGTTCGTTGGTGTCGTGACTTCTTCCGTTTCGTCCCACAGGCTATCCACAACAATTTCCATCGTGTCGGGCAGCTCTTCCTCCTGTTGTTCCGGTACGAGAGGCTCCATTGCCATTACATCTTTTTGGAAAATCACCACCGAATCATTGTCTTTATGTTGCTGAGCCTCCTCTAGCCACGCAGAATTTTCCCCTTCCGATGCCATTGTATTCAGCCGCTGAAAGAATCGGGAGTTCCAATCTAGATCTGGCACACCTGTTGTGGCTTCTGCTTCAGATTCTTCAATATTTGCCGTTACTTCCGGGGAGACGGTTTCGGGCTGTTGACCCTCGCTCGTGGTGGCAGTGCCTGTTTCCTCTGGGCTAAGGACAAAAGGATAGGGGATATCGTCAGGGTCGACCGTTGCCGTTCCGTGATGATCATCATTAGCGGGCGATCGCCCTTGCATCACCACCGGTGCATCACCACCGGGTAGGGCTGGGATTTCCGGTTCTATCTCCACAGACGATGCAATATTTTCTGAATTTGCTGAGTCTTCAAGGACAGCTTCACCCATGGGCGGCTCCTCAGCTTTCGCCGGGGTCTGCATAAAAGTGGGCAGCTCTGGGGTGTGGGGAGTTGTGCGTTCTTGATGGTGTAATTTAGGGGGCAAAATCGACCCATTGGGGCCTGTTTCAACGACTTTTTCTGCCACGATAAACGTCTCAGGCTCCGGTAAATCAATGCCACGAGGATCGCTGCTCTCTTCTAATAGGGATTCGTCTTCGGGAGGCACTTCCGGTAGCTGAATATTTGCGGCGATCGCCTGATAATCTGCCACAAGATGGAGACTTTGGGTCGCTAAAATCTGCGGCGGCTGCTCATTGGTCACGACATCAATTTCACCGACAATTGCTAAGGTTTGCCACTGGGGATCAACGGCAATAATTTGACGGAAACCATGGGGCAGTTGGGGATCATTGAGCTGTTGTTCAACGGTGACCTGCTGTTGGGCATTTTGAGGATTAACCAGTTGAAAACGGAGCTTCACCTGTCTCAGGGCAGGCTGATATTGCTCTGGAATGTCTTTGGTCGCCTGCAATTCCCCCGTAATCACCACAGGGCGATCCCCTTGCCAAGTTAAAACATGTTGCTCTAGGACAATGGTCAAAAAGTCTGGCTTTGAGGGTTCAGCCTCTGGGGCAGGGACTCGTTCCTGAGCCGCTTTATCCATTTCCTGCCAAATGGGCTCTAGCTCAGCTTTGAGGAGATCATCTAGTTCTTGTAATGAGCCTTGTAATAACCCGGCGGCTGTTTCCGTATCACGCCAGTCTTCCGGTTCTGCATCTTCTACGGCTGGTGATTCTTCCAGATCTTGCAGTGTACTGGCCACTGTTGCCTTCAGATTTTCGGTGGCAGCGGGATCACCATTTTGGGTCGCCATTAATTTAGCGAGGGAGCGGTCTAAAACGGTTTCTTCTGTTTCGCTTTGCTCCGTTTCGACAGCTGCGGCAGACGTTTTTTCGTTGAGGTTAAGGGAACCATCAAAGGAAAATAAATTGGGATTGGGGGGTAATGGTAGGGGACGAAAGGTTTTTGGTTTGGCGATCGCCTCCTTAACGTAAATACTGAGGGTTTTTTCCCAAGGATTGTCAACATCTAGACTTTGACAGGTAATTGTCCATTGACCCGGTTTGAATTGGGTAAAGGGAACGATCGCCAGCAATCCCTTGGCATTAGTACGTTTGGCGCGAGATTGCACCTTAGGTGGCTCATCCGCACTGGCCGCAGCACTCACAAACTGAACCGTAACGGCCACATCTACACTGGCATCACCCTTGGCCGCAATCCGATAATTGCCAGCCTTCAGCTTGAGGTCTGATTTGTGCGCCGTCCCCCACTGGCGATCGCCTTTTTTTTGTAAGAGAAAGTCCCAGTTACCCATCGCAAAAAGTCCTATGGTTTATGCCTGTCTAGCCCGACTGATTTTTTGTTGCCATTGTTCGATATTAGCGAGTAGTTCAGATTGTGCAAGGGTTTGCTGTTCCTTGGTCTGGAGCCACTTCAGTTGCACCTGATCATTTTCTGCTTCATGATCACCAATCACCAGACAGGCGATCGCCCCACTGCGGTCAGCCCGTTTAAACTGTTTCCCAAAAGCACTACCACTAAGATCTAGCTCCACAGAAAATCCCGCAAATCGCAGTTTATGCGCCAAAATTACCGATGCCGCCTCAGCCGCCTCACCGCGAGAAACCACATAAAAATCTAAAGTCGATGGGGGAGCTTCTGCTAACTGCTGCAACAAAATTACGAGACGTTCTAAACCAATCGCCCAACCCACTGCCGCAGTCTCAGGGCCACCAAGTTCTGCAACGAGGCCATCGTAACGACCGCCGCCACACACTGTTGCTTGAGCACCCAGATCATTAGACTGGATTTCAAACGCCGTGTGGGTGTAATAATCTAAGCCTCGCACCAAACAAGGATTGAGGGTATAGGTAATATCCAGCGCCGTTAAGGAAGCCTGCACCTGCTCAAAGTGAGCTTTAGAGCGATCGCCGAGATAATCAATAATGCTGGGGGCATTTTTTGCAATTTCTTGGGTTTTCTGATCTTTGCTGTCGAGAATGCGTAACGGATTACGGTCGAGACGATCTTGAGAATCTTGATCTAGATCCGCTTTAAAAGGCGTTAAATATTCCACCAAAGCATCACGGTAGCGCTGGCGATCTTCCCCATTACCGACAGAATTCAGCTGTAAACTCAGATTTTTTAAACCGAGTTTTTGTAAAATTTCCGTGGCGATCCCGATCACTTCCACATCAGCGCGGGCATCATCACTGCCGAGCACCTCTACCCCCACTTGGTGAAATTGCCGTTGGCGACCGGCTTGGGGACGTTCATAGCGAAACATAGGGCCGGTATACCACAGTCGCTGTACACCGCCTTGGGCAAATAATTTCCGTTCGATATAGGCTCGCACCGCACCTGCTGTCCCTTCCGGACGTAGGGTAATGGGGCGATCGCCGCGGTCGGTAAAGGAATACATTTCCTTACTAACCACATCCGTCGCTTCACCAATGCCCCGTTCAAAGAGATCCGTTTGCTCAAAGATAGGCGTACGAATTTCCTGATAAGCAGCCCGCCCCAAGCAATCACGCACCACCGCTTCTACCTGTTGCCAATGGGCGATTTCTGGTGCATAGATATCCTTTGTTCCCCTGAGTGCCTGAATATTTGCCATAGATTACTGGGATGGTGTGTTGTTGTTATTGTTCAGCAGAGGTAAAACTACCATGTATCCAGCCCCAAAGGCCGTCAGAATAATGGCGATCGCCACAATGACAATCCACCAACCATTAACGCCCCCCTCAACCTCCTCAGAGCTCGCAAGATCTGGCTGGGTAACAGTCGCAACCTGCTTCGGCTTGGCTGTTGGCTGGACTGTGGGCGACGGTGCGTACTGGGGCACTGAACCGTTTTGAGTCATCTGCTGTACAGGTTGAGGCGCTTGGGTGTGAGGTGCTGCGGCTGGTAGTTGAGGCTGGGGCTGTGGCGGCATACTTTGCTGGGGCTGTGGCGGCACACTTTGTACCCGCACTTGGTAGGTTTCTGCACCAAAATCATAGCGATTCACCATTTGCTTGAGGTGTTCTGCGGCCTGGATCACTTGGTGAACTTGGTTTTGTAATTTTTGATTATTAGAACGCAATTGTTGATTTTCAGATTTCAACGCAATTACTTCTGTTTTCACCACATTCAACTCTCCAGCGAGCTGCTTGTACACAGAAATTGGTACAGATGGGCTACTATAGTTTGCCGGATTCGGTGTTTGAATCGGTCTGGATTTTGGCGGCTCAGCAGGCATGGGCGAAAAGTACTACAGAAAGATTATTTTCTACATTATTATGATTTTTCAAATCTTGTCATCCTCCTTACGATCTCTTCAAGCTTCAAAAGTGTCGCTGTCAGGCGAATAAATTGTATTTTTATGCAGGATGAAAACGGGACTTTTACACAGTCAAAACCTTTTTATAGTGGGGCCTAACATGTTAAGCCCCTATAGAATTTATTGGCGCAACTATGATTGGCGATCGCCAGCAAGCGGTATTTCTTTAGCCATTTCTAACTCTTGGAGATGTCCTTGCTCTACCGTCACGATTTGCGAATGCTTAAGCCAGTTGGCATCAAAGGAGTTTAGATGAGTGGTGGTGATAATAGTTTGAAACCGCGACTGAATAGTTTCTAGGAGCTGATTTTGTCGCGACGGATCAAGTTCTGCTAAAACATCGTCTAACAACAATAATGGCGGCTCCCCGACCACTTCTTCAATTAACTGTAATTCAGCTAATTTAAGGGCTAAAACTAAAGTTCTCTGCTGGCCTTGGGAACCGTAAAATCGGGCAGGTGTGCCATTAATCTCAAATTCAATTTCATCGCGATGGGTTCCCACCATGCTGCTGCCTTGGTGTTTTTCCGCCGTGCGTCGTTGTTCTATTTTTTCTAAAAAAGCTTGCTGCACCACCTCAGGATCATCGTCAGTCCAAAGGACATTAGGTCTGTAGGTGATGACTAAATTTTCGGTTTGGCTACTAATTTCATGATGCCATTTTTGCGCCAAGGGAATCAATCTTCCTAAACCCCGCGATCGCCGCCTTGTCACCCTCGATCCGGCCGCCGCCAGTTGCAGATCCCACAGCTGGAGTTCTTGGGTTATTCCTGAAGAAACCGCTCCCCCCTCTTGATTGAGCTTGCGGATTTTTTTGAGGAGGGCATTCCGTTGCCGAAGAACTTGCTGGTACTGCTGGGCGATGTGGGCATAGAGAGGTTCTAGCTGCACTAAAAGCCCATCAATCCAGTTGCGACGATAATCTGGGCCACCCCTGACAAGATCGAGATCAAGGCTCGAAAATTGCACCGAATTCAAAGTTCCGAGGGCATCCATCTGACGACGAACGGTTTCACCATTGAGCACTAACGTACGTCTCCCCTTTACCCGCAAGACGGCATTCAACTCAGAATCACCATACGTCCGTTCAATGACCGCCTGTAATGATCCGCTAGGCTCAGATTTTAGTACGAGGTCAAGATCACGGCTAGTGCGGTGGGTTTTTAGGGTCGAGAGTAGCTCCACAGCCTCTAGGAGGTTTGATTTTCCTTGGGCATTGTTCCCGATCAAAATTGTTTTTTGGGCGGTAAAGTCGATGTATTGGTCGCGGTAGTTTCGAAAGTTGCGGAGATGGAGACTTTTGAGGAACATAGCTCCTTGGCGACATGCCTAGATGGACTCCTGATTTTACCGCAAAAATCCTTGCTGATTTTTAGAAAAAAATGTGGTTAAAGGGTCGGCTTTTTCGGCGATCGCCCCAGTCAAAAAAAATGTTGTTTATGGCTTTTTCGCTGTGGGAAAACAATGGAGAAAAGCAAATTTTTCTAGCAAATCGCGTCTACGGTTTTATGACTCTGAGTTAACCGATGCACGAATTTCTTTAGTGGCGGCTTCGTGTTCTGCAAGGGTTTTACTAAAGACATGGGTGCCGTCGTATCTCGCGACAAAAAAGAGATAGTCTGTCTCCGCAGGTGCTAAAGCTGCCTTTAAAGCGGGTAAACCGGGGGCGGCGATCGCCGTCGGGGGCAGTCCGGTATAGCGATAGGTATTGTAGGGAGAATCTACCCGAATTTGTTCAAAGGTCAGGGGCTGCTCTTTTGTTTGACGAATATTGAGGGCATATTCAACGGTTGGGTCTGTTTCGAGCCTCATGCCCCGCTGTAAACGGTTAGCAAACACACCGGCAATAATATCCCGCTCCTCGGCGACAACGGCCTCTTTTTCGATAATGCTAGCGAATGCCACCCATTCATTTAGAGATAACCCAAGGGGAACTTCCGCATCGTTATAGAGAGGCAGGGCGATCTCCTCAAAACGCGCCAACATTTGATCGATAATGGCTTGGGGTTCAGGCTCATTTTTACTCAGAAAATAAGTGTCAGGGTAAAGAAATCCTTCTAAATAGGGCAAATTGGCAGGGAGCCATGCAAATTTATCCCGAGGAACTTGCTTGGTCGCCGCTAAAAAATCTTCCGCAGAAAAGAGCCCTTCGCCTTCAAAGTATTCTGCCATCTGCTGTAATGACCAACCTTCGGGAATCGTGATGCTTGTCTGCACCACATCTCCTGCCCAAATCGTTGCGGCGATCGCCGGCAAATCCTCATTGAGGCTGAGCTGATAAGTTCCCGCCTTAAAACTGCCCCCCTGTTGCGATAGCCTGAGCCACAGAGACCAAACCTTCCAAGCCTTTTCTGAGCGAATTAAACCCAAATCATGTAAATCTTGCCCGATTTGCTGGGACGATGTCCCCGGAGAAATTTGTAACTGTACCGCCTCATCAAGGGCAGTCGTGGGAGAAATACTCCAGCGCCACCAAGCCCAGCTCTGCCAAAAACTCACACCAGACACCACAATCAATAAAAAGAAAAACCAAGGAAACCGGCGACGGCGACGACGGACTGGCTGTGTTTTCGGAGCGGCATTACTACTCGTCATCTTGAATAATTAAAAGATCGACTAAATCTTTCACCTTTGGGTCACTGAGATCCAGCATTTCTAGCTCATCATCTCCAGTCGCCCGGGCAAAGAATAAATAAGGGTCAATGGGCGTATAAATACTATAGTGCTGCTCTAAATGATAAAAATCCGTCAGCAGTTGTAATTCTTCCGGTTCGAGGCGAGACGCTTCATCATCTTCAATCTCTAAAGACAAAATATCCTCTTCCTTTAAAGGGGGAATTTCGCCGCTAATGGTCATCACATAAGCGGTATCTTTGAGCGTTAGTTCCAACTCGCTTAAAACAGCCTTGGCATCAAGGAAAATCTCTTGTAGTTCTTCGGGATCTTCGACCATTTCTGTCTCAGGGATGTCTTCGTCTTCCGCGTCATCATCCCAAGCCAAAATCACAATCGGTAAATCGACAGGCTGGAGTAGGAAATAGTCAATATTTTCACTCGTAATCTCGTTTTCTACATAACAATCCAGCGATCGCCCGGTGGCATCGGTCAGGGTCACAATTTCCTGAGCATCAAGTTCCCGTCCGGAATCAAAAGAAGGCGAAGACATAGACAGTTTCGGGGTGGAAAAAGAACAAGACAAAACAATGATTTTCAGAATATCACGCTAGGGAGTCATGTTTTCCTGTACCTTTGCCCCCAAACTGCTTCTATGATGTCCCTATGGCAACGTTTTTCTAATATTCATGTCTAAAGCTCCCATTACCGTTAAATCCGAAGATCTCTCAAGCCCCATCGAAAAGACGGCCGAGGAGTTAAAGGAAGAAGAAAAACGCTTGCAGGATTTGTTTTTGATCATCGAAACAATGTTTTTGCGAGAAGAAACGACGGTCAAATTAATCTTGGACTGTCTCTACGACATTGGCTCCGTTAACCTGATCAACAAAAAAGTCCGTAAGCGTCCCCTCAATGGCCTGATGAAATACATTGCACGACTCTCAAAACCGGTTTTCCGCATTGTGGCGTGGCGGTGGTTTATGAAAAATTGCCCGAAGCTCTTGGTGGATTGGCTCCACGGCAAAGTCTCAAAGATTTAACGTTTTCTGATCAAAATTTTTCGATACCCTTATTTTGAATAGTTTCGTGATGCTAGTGGCCTAGGCGTAAAGTTGATGACAAATTCCCAAAAGACGGTTTTAGTAAGTGGTGGTGCGGGTTATATCGGTTCCCATGCAGTACTTAGTTTGCAGCAGCGGGGCTATGAGGTAATCATTCTCGATAATTTGGTCTATGGTCACCGTGACTTAGTAGAATCTGTCCTTAAGGCAAAATTGATTGTTGGGGATACCGGCGATCGCCCGTTGTTAGACAAGATTTTTCAGGGTCATGATATCGATGCAGTGATGCATTTTGCTGCCTATGCCTATGTCGGCGAATCCGTGGCGCAGCCAGCTAAGTATTACCGCAATAACTTTATGAATGCTTTCACCCTCCTCGAAGCGATGATGGCTGCAGGGATTACATCCTTTGTTTTCTCTTCCACCTGTGCCACCTACGGCGAACCGCAAACGACTCCCATCCCAGAAGACCATCCCCAAAATCCCATTAATCCCTATGGTATGAGCAAGTTAATGGTGGAACAGGCCCTTAAAGATTTTGACAAAGCCTATAATTTTCGTTCGGTAATATTTCGTTATTTCAATGCGGCAGGAGCGGATCCCCAAGGGCGGCTAGGGGAAGACCACAGTCCTGAAACCCACCTAATTCCACTCGTTTTGATGGCAGCTTTGGGTAAACGAGAGAGTATTTCGATGTTTGGTACGGATTATCCAACACCTGACGGTACTTGTGTGCGGGACTACATCCACGTCAATGACCTAGCAGATGCCCATGTCCTCGGCCTCGATTATTTGCTAAAAGGTGGTAAAACTGAGATCTTTAATCTTGGGAATGGTAATGGTTTCTCCGTCAAAGAAGTCATCGAAGCCGCGCGGGAAGTAACCGGGAAAGATATTAAGGCGATCGCCGCCGACCGTCGCCCCGGAGATCCCCCAGCCCTAGTGGGAAGCAGCGAGAAAGCCCAGAAAATTCTCGGTTGGCAACCCCAATACGCAGACCTAAAAACAATTTTGGCGCACGCCTGGCAATGGCACCAAAAGCGACACCAAACCTAGAGAGTCAAGCCTAGAGGGTTCAGTGATAGCGGTGACGGACGGAAAGATTACTTGCTTCCATGCGCTAAATCACCCTGAGTTTTGCTTAAGAATGCTTGGCAATAGGACGCGGCGAATAAGAGATCGGGAGATGTTTTATCCAAACAATCCTAGGGGTCAAAAAACGCAGATTTTCGTTGGTTTTCCGTGTCTCTACCTCTCCGTGTCTTCCTTTCTTTCAAGAAATATCAGCTATAGTCGTCGTCGGCAGGATTAGTAGGGGTTTAACATGTTAAACCCCTACAGGACAAGGCTTTAAGGTCTGTCAGATGTCTCAACTTTGATGGCCTTGGCTGTAAATTCTTATCCATAACTGACGTTAAATCACCTTGGATTCTCTAAGAGGTTGTCTGAAAAGGGTCTTGATGTAACTTTTGTCGCCTTGAGCCGAGCGAGAAGATAAGGCTTGCAGACTACTAGAACTGTGAAAACATCTAGAGATGCATCAATAAAATAGACTGTTTAAACATCCTCTCAGCATCTACTAGAGCTATTGGTCTGCAGCGAGTGTCTCTAGGTAAAGAGCTTGATAATCTTGGGCCATGCGCTCAATCGAAAATTTCTGCTCAATGAGACTTCTCGCTTTTTTGCTTAACTGATCTCGACTACCCGGGTCGAGCGCCTTAGACATCCAATCATCACTACCATCACTCGCAATCATCGCAACATCCTTATTGAAATAATGCAACTCCCTAGACAGAGAATCCATGATGACACAGGGGTTATTCCAAGCCATCGCTTCTAGCAAACTAAAGGGCATACCCTCAAATTCGGCAGGATGCAAATAAAGATCCGATGCAGCTAAATAAGGAAAGACATTTGTTTGCCACCCGATGCGTCTAAAACGAGACTCATCAATATCGTTCTCCTTGACCCAAGCTTGCCATTCATCTTCCAACCGACCCGCTCCCACCCACAGAACAACACTGCCGGGGATTTGCTTTTGGAGCTTGTAAGCCATGTCACGAAAACGATCCGGGCGTTTCTGGGTTTCTAAGCGACCGATACCCACGATCAAGAATGTATCCTCATCGACTTGAAGACGCGATCGCCCCTCTTGGCGCACTTGGGCATAGGTATCAGCATCAGGGACTGTAGCCCCGTTATCAATACCATAAATATGATGGTTACGTCCCAAAAAATCACAAAGCTGATCAAGCCGGTTCGTTGTGGTTACAATCGGCCCAGCGTAGCGATTTAGAAAATAACGTGCCACCCAATCCCGAGCACCGGGATACTGAGCTTTTAAGTACGAAGCACTTTGGGTAATATGCAAAAACACAATACTTGGAATATCGACGTATTCTAAGGCGGCCACCAAGTCCAAACCATCTTCTAAATTTTGCTTGTTTAGGTGGATAAAATCAGGTGCTATTTTTTTCCAGTTTTCAATAATGCCTTGGTCTTTTTTGAATATGGAAGTGAAGTGTTGCAGTGAGCGGAATTTGTAATCATAGGTATTTGTGTAATCGTAGCGAATTACTTCTCCCACTTCACTAAACTGCTCGCAAAGGGGATCCATCCTGCTGTGGGTTGATGTCCAGAGTGTGACTTGATGTCCAAGCTTGGCAAGGGCACGCCCTTGGTAAACTAGACACAGTTCTCCGCCTCCCTGTGAACCTGAGCTGGTTGAGACAAAAAGTATTTTTAAGGCTTTCGACATATTCCTGTAATTCACATTCTTTGTAGTTACGTTAATCTATTTCCATGCGCTTGCTGGCTGGAATTAACTTTTTCGCATACTGGCTTGCAAATCTTGGACATTGTTCATATTCAGACACAAAACCGCTTTTGCCTGATTCACCCGAACCAAGTCCTATTCCGGCTTTATCTTAGCAGTTGGCTAGTGAACCCATACCTATGGATTAGTTTCCTTTTTGCTGATTCCCGTCGCGATGATGACGGCTTTTCACTGGGTTTTTCAGAATATTTTGCACCAGCTTAAAGGTGTGCCCAAACCAAAAGTCATTCACAGTTTGTGGGAAGGTATTTACGGTTGGATGGTGGCGATTTTTGCCTGTACCCTAACGACATTTTTATTCGTTGTCCCCACATTGATGGCCATCGGCTTGGACTCCGTCTCTAACCAATATTCAAACTACATCGATTTCATTGACGAAGAAGAATTTTTGGTGTCCTGTCTGATTCTTTACACGGCGATCGCCCTTTACCTCTACCACCTTGAACATCTGATTCGTTTTCCCACCCCTAGGGCAAAAAATGCTAGACCGCCACAGAAAACATCCCCACCACAACCAGCGAAAAAGAAAATATCTCCGCCAACCACTCGCCCTTCCCAATCAGCCCAGCCAAAAGCCCCAGCAAAGCAAAAGGCCATACCCGTTACTCCCGATGAAATTGAGCTAGAGCTCGAACAACTCAAGAAAAATCATCGTAACAATACAGGTTTTCACTAAGGATTTCGCCATTATCGTAAAGTCTTCAAGCTAATAGTTTTGGTTCGTTGCTATTTTTTGCATCCCCAATAAACATCGCGCAATTTTGCAGACATTCCCGAAGGGCGGAACTCGAACAGATAGAATGGAAAACTACGTGTTTTGTTATGTAAATCTATATATTTAAGAGGATCAACAACATTGTCTCGTCGTTATCTCTTTACTTCTGAATCTGTAACAGAAGGGCATCCCGATAAAATCTGTGACCAAATCTCAGATGCCATTCTAGATGCTGTCCTTGCTGAAGATCCCGCCAGTCGTGTTGCCGCAGAGGTGGTCACGAACACAGGCTTAGTCGTGGTTACTGGTGAAATTACCACCAAAGCGAATGTCAACTTCATTAAGGTGGCTCGCGAGAAAATTGCCGAGATTGGCTATACCAATGCTGATAATGGTTTTTCTGCTAACAGTTGTTCTGTGTTGATTGCCCTTGATGAGCAGTCTCCGGATATTGCCCAAGGGGTGACCAGTGCCCAAGAGCAACGGGACAAGCTCAGTGATGATCAGTTAGACCAAATCGGTGCTGGTGATCAGGGTTTAATGTTTGGCTATGCTTGCAACGAAACGCCGGAGTTGATGCCTTTACCCATTAGCTTGGCTCACCGTCTTTCTTTGAAGCTCAGTCAAGTGCGCAAAAGTGGTGAGCTAGATTATCTTGGCCCCGATGGTAAAACCCAAGTAACGGTAGCCTATGAAGATGGTCAACCGGTGGCGATCGACACGATTTTGATTTCGACGCAGCACACGGCAACGATTGGTAGTCTCACTGAAAATAGTGATGTACAGGCCAAAATCAAGGCTGATTTAATGGCGAGTGTTGTGGAGCCTGTCTTTGCTGAGGCGGTCGTTGGTTTAACGGAAAAGACAAAGTTCTTGGTTAACCCAACAGGTAAATTTGTAATTGGTGGTCCCCAAGGCGACTCTGGTTTAACCGGTCGCAAAATTATTATTGATACCTATGGTGGTTATTCTCGCCACGGTGGCGGTGCTTTTTCTGGTAAAGATCCCACAAAGGTAGACCGTAGTGCGTCCTATGCTTGTCGTTATGTCGCCAAAAATATTGTGGCAGCGGGTCTTGCGGATAAGTGTGAGGTGCAGGTGAGCTACGCGATTGGTGTGGCGCGCCCGGTGAGTGTTTTGGTGGAGACTTTTGGCACTGGTAAGGTGGATGAGGACAAGCTCCTCGAAGCGGTACAGAAGCATTTTGAGCTCCGTCCGGCGGGCATTATTCAGGCGTTTGATCTGCGTAATCTTCCCGGCGATCGCCAAGGGCGTTTTTACCAAAATGTGGCAGCCTATGGTCACTTTGGTAGAACTGATTTAGATCTACCTTGGGAGCGTCTCGATAAGGTGGATATCCTCAAACAGGAGTTTGCTTCTGCGGCGATCGCCTAAATTAACCTGAATTTGGTTTGAAAAAGAGCCGGAGTGACGACGGGGTGAAAGGGAGAGCTAGTGAAGGGGGGATTTTGCATTCAAACAATTAATTGTGAGGATCAAAAAAGCGGATTTTAATTTACTCTCTTTAATTTACTCTCCATGTCTCCCCCTCCCCGTATTTCCCTTTTTCTAAAGTATGTCTGCTCAACCCTTAACCTGAATTGACCTTCAATAAAAGATTATTCCCCTTATGCTTCTTCTTGCAGAGGGGAATTTTCATAATCACTAGATGTTTGGGACTGTTTGGCATTTTTAGCCTCCGCACGCTTTAACGAATCAATGAGCATTGTTTCCCCGACCACAGCATTTAGCTGATCTCCCACAAGCATGACCAAAGCACTCAGTTGCAACCACAACATTAAAATAATGACCGTTCCGACAGCACCATAGACGCGATTATATTGCCCAAAATTTGAAACATAGAGACGAAATAACGCTGAAATACCCGCCCAAGACACCGCTCCCACAACAGCACCCGGCAAAATGGGCATGCCCTTAATCATGCGGCTAGAACCCATGCTGTAGATAAAGGCAAAGGCAATGGAGACAATCCCCAAAGCAACAGGAAAGCTGAGAAATCGCCAGAGAGTCACAATAAAACTGGCGATATCATAATCAATTTGCAGATTAACAATGATTTTTTGAATAAAAATGATTAAAAAACACAGCAAAAGTAAAGACGAAACGCCAACGGCTAAACCTAAGGACATTTTCTTGATTTTGCGCATCGGGTGACGGCGATCGGCAGGGCTTGTCAGAATATTAAGAAGCATCGCTACAATGCCTGCACCGAGAATTAGGGCAAGGGGAAAACTAATTAGTTGCCACAAAATCACGAGTACCTGTATCCCTCCCGAATCGACGGGTAGGCGCTCGGAGAGATCGAGGCCAACTTTTACAAAGCTATCGCCTAGCAGCACCAAGAAAGAGGCAAAGAGCAATAAACCGATCGCCCCGATGGTAATCACGATGGAAATTAATTTTGCTTTCCAAAAGGGACGACGCTGTTTGGGAGGAATTTCGTGAATGAGGTCTAAGGCATTCATCGCAGTACCTAACGCACTGGACGAAACCCAAATGGTGGCGATAAAACTGATGGAAAATAAACTCGTGTTGGGCGATTCGCTAATTTCTTGGGCAAACCCCCCTAAGAGTTCCCATGTTGATGGCGGAATCACGTCTTGGTAGTAGCTGGCCAGCTGAATCACTGTCGTATCAAGCTCTTCTGTAAATAATCCCAGGGCGGTTAGGGCCATGATGATGATGGGAAAGAGTGATAGCATCACGTTAAACGCAATTTCTGCTGACAATCCTACTAGACGACGTTTGAGTGCCTGTCGGATGGTGCAATAGATCGTCTGGTGGTTGACGTATAGGAAAAAGCGAAAAAAACGTTTCATAGCTGGATGGTTGCCATGGGCTAGGCCAAATTTTTTTGATTATTTAGCGTGATTTTTGTGGCGATCGCCTAATTTTCAGTCCGGTGTGTGACTCAAAAATTGCGATAGGACAATATTGATGGATCCGAGACAAACGGGTTGAGCACAAGATTTTTCATAGCCTTGTAAAAATATCATTGCAAGATCAACAGCAAGACGCAAGATCACATTTTCAGATTGAGAAAGGCAGATTACTATGGACTATGTAGCACCTACTCTAGGAGTTTAAGCCGATGAGCGAAGCAGTTGTGCAATGGCTCGGCGAAATTAACCGTCTTAAGCAGCAGCTTGCCACCCTCCAACAAGAGCTGCAAACGAGTCAAAAAAATGAAGCCAGTTGGCGGCAACGTTATACGGAAGAGGCGCAACAGCGACGCACAGAAGCACGTTTGGCAAAGGAGCAGTTTGAGCAGATCCAGCTGACGATGCAAACATGGCAACAGGCAGGCCAACTAACGGCGGGACAAGCCAGCAATCCAGAGCTAGAACAAGAAATTCTGGCGATCGCCGATGTAGAGTCATTACAGCAACAGCTAATTCAAGCTTCTAAGGAACGGAGTCAAGCGCTTAGTGATTTGGCTGCAGAGCGCGAAGCCCACGAGCAAACGCGCAAAAGTTTAACCTCTGTGATTAACGACACCATTGAGCAGTTGGGCAAAGTTAAAAAAGATGCTCCAACGCTCTAAGATTCGGCGATCGCCACCCGTCGCTTTATTTCTAGACCCTAATCTATTTTTCAAAGTTTCCTTTTATGAATGCCCTCTCCTTCCCCACGTGGATGGTTCATGTGTCCAGTGTCCTCGAATGGATTATGGCAATTTGGCTCATCTATACCTATGGTCAGCTCACCGACGATAAAAGTTGGACGGCTCTCTCATGGGGCATGCTACCTTCCCTAGTCAGTGCGATGTGTGCCTGTACGTGGCATTTTTTTGATAATGCCGAATCTTTAGAATGGCTCGTCACAACCCAAGCAGCGACGACGGTCATTGGGAATATCACCCTTTGTTTGGGGGCTTGGTGGGTATGGCGATCGCCAAAAATCGACAACAGCACAGCCGAATAATTATCGGCAGCTCCACACTATCAAGACCGTAGGGTTAACTATTTTGTGGCGCACTTATTTTTAGTTTGCCCATCATCCCCAAATCTTCGTGGTCGAGAATATGGCAATGGTAAACTGTCTCACCAGTAAAATGTTGAAATGCCATGCGGATTTTGACGGTTTCACCAACTTTAACCAACACCGTATCGTGCCAGGCGATCGCCGCTTCTGGGATACCATTACGACTAATAATTTGAAACTTGTTGGTGTGGACATGGAAGGGATGATCCATAGTGCCCGTATTTATAATCTCCCAGTCTTCTACGGTATCTAGGGTGACCTCGGTATCCACTGCTCCTGAATAGGATTCACCATTAATGAGAAATGCCATACCTTGGCCGGGCATTTGACCACCCCTGTGACCGTTGCCGCCCCTGTGACCGCGCGCCATACCGTGGTTCAGTCTAAATTGTCGAGTTTGCTCTGGTTCGGGTAATGGTTTGATCGGCTGAAATGCTTCTGGGAGGGTCACGGTGCTGTAATTTTTTGCAGCTCGTTTAAAATCGGCGATCGCCTCAACAACTTGGGTCGCTTGATGACCCATCATGCCCATTTGCGTCCGTTGGTAAGGGAGGTTGAGGAGATGAATCGGAATGTCCGGTAAATTCACCGTAGGGATGAGCAACTCTGCCCGCTGTCCGGGCGTGAGCAACAATTGATCAATGGCCTTTGGTTGGGCTAATGCACCGCCATCCGTCGCAATTTGTATTAATGTTTGCCCTTTTATTTGCAAATTATAAAATCGGGAGGGCGAAGCATTCACGAGTCGTAGTCGTAGTAAATTTTCCGTCACTTCAATAGTCGGGTGATAATTGCCATTGACCAAGCGTAGCGAGCCTTCTCGCCCTGCCATCAAATTCATGTGGCTACTGTTTTCATTGGGCAACGCAAAATCTTGTAAGAGGAAAAATTCTTCCTGAGCTGCGGCAATTTCTGGAATATTATCGAGTTCTCCGCGCACCACAATAATGCCCGCTAGCCCGCGAAACAGTTGCTCTGCCACCGAGCCATGGACATGGGGATGATACCAATAGGTGCCACCCCGTTGGTTTGGGTGAATATCTAGCTCATAGGTGTAGGTTTCACCGGGTTTGATGTGGAGAAAAACGTTGTCTTGGGCTGGCGATAGGTGCAAGCCATGGAAATGTAAATTTGTCCCTTGGTTGAGATTGTTTGTGAAATGGATAATGAGGCGATCGCCCGGCTTGACTTCGAGGCGTGGTGCTGGAAGTTGCCCGTTGTAGGTCATCATTTGGGACATCGCTTGCTCTGCTAAAACAAGATCCGCATATTGGGCGGTTAGATCTATTTCCAGTAGGCCATCTTTACTGCGATGAATAGCGGCGATCGCCGCCCCATCACTCACAGACCCTTGACTAACAAAACCTTGACAACCCTTAAGAGCCAGCCCACCGAACAAACCGATAGCACTTAAACCAATAAAATCTCGTCGATTGATGACCATCGCGAACAAATCCTCTCAATAATTTGTTGATTAATACTCCGCAAAGACAGAAGTAGAACCATTACGGTGCAAAGCCAAAACCGCATAGGGTTGCGATTTATTTGCCATTTCCATCCCCGGAGAACCAATAGGCATACCGGGAACCGTCAAACCAATCACATCTTTAGGAGGATTGGCCAAAAAACGCTGAACCTCCGTGGCAGGAATATGCCCTTCAAAAACATAACCATCGACAATGGTGGTATGACAGGAAGCCAGCTCCGGTGTGATGCCATATTGCTCCTTAATGGGAGTTAAATCTTCTTGCTGATGATCGACCACAGTAAAATTGTGAGCCTCTGCATGGTCAATCCATAACCCACAACAGCCACAGGTCGGTGTCCGAAAAACTTCAGCAGCAACCAATTGCGTTGCGGTCGTCTTAACTGTATTCACATCAGCCGTCATCGAACCAGAGCGGGTAAGCCCCCACCAGTACCAACCCCCAAAACCGAGGCTCACTGCCGCAACACCAATAAAAATTAATCGCTTCATGGATTGTTCAAAGTTTCGAAAAGTACTAACTCGTAACTTCACCTTAAACTCTCCAGTCGGCTAGACAGTCAAGAGTGCTTTAATAAAGTGCTACATCGGTTCGTAAAAGTAACATGCCATGACCAATGCCTCAGAAGTCTTATTCGCTCATGATCCGAAATATCATACGGGTGAAAAACAGGAATCGGAAACGGTTCCTAGCCCGACTAAAAATACGCAAGAACAGCCTTCTGATCCGACTCCGACTTCTGAAAGCACAGAAGAGGTTGTTGCACCTGTAGAGACTACAACCACCGTGACGACTTCTGAAGCTTTTATTACTTTGGAGCAAGTTGTCAGTGTGACTAGTTTTAGTGCGTTGTTTGTTGTCCCAATTTGTTTTTGGTTGTTGCGACAGCGACGGTAAAGTGAGGTTGAGGTACAAAAAAGTTGTGCTGATTCCCTCATTTTGACTACAAGACTGTGCAAAGTTTTTTCGTTCTACTGCAACTGACAAATTCGAGTGTTCCCCTTGGGGCTTATAACTATTCCGATGGCTTAGAGTTTCTCGTCGAGTCGGAGCTGATCACCTCGGCAGAGGGCATTCAAGATTGGCTCACGACAGAACTTAAACATGGCTCGATTCGGATGGATATCGCCGTGATGCTGAAGGTAAATCAGGCCATTATTGCTAACGAAAACTCGGAATTAAACTACTGGAATAGTTGGCTCAACGGTACAAGGGAAACGTCAGAATTGCGGCAGCAAAGTATGCAGATGGGTAATAGCCTTTTGAAATTATTGGGCGACCTTGATCCAGAAAAGCGGGTGCAAATACAAGCATTGCGAGAATCCATCGGTAAAAATTGTCATTTTGCGGTGGCTTTTGGGGTGGCGATCGCCCTATGGGAGATTGATACAAGACAAGCCGTTTGGGCGTATCTGCATAGTTGGGCGAGTAATCTTGTTAGCGCGGCGGTGAAGCTTGTGCCCCTCGGACAAACCCAAGGACAACAAATTATTTACGAACTTCATCCCATCATTGATGCTGTTGCCACAGAATTACTCGACCCAAAAGAAGAACATTTTTACGCTTGCTCATGGGGATTGGGCTTGGCGAGCATGAACCACGAAACCCAATATACTCGTCTTTTTCGGAGCTAGCAGGTTAAAATCAGTTGCACAAAATTTGGCTGAATCTCTCCAATGTCTATGCAATTGAAGCTTGGCTGGCTCTACCCTACCCTCATGGGAACCTACGGCGATCGCGGTAACGTGATTTGTCTTGAAAAGCGGGCGCAGTGGCGAGACATTGAAGTTGAAATTATTCCCCTCGATAAGGAAGCCCCCTTAGAAGCTTGGTCAGACATTGACCTCATCGTTGGTGGTGGGGCGCAGGATCGACAGCAAGAAATTGTCATGCGAGATCTTCAGGGAGCAAAGGCGGCTAAATTTAAAGCGCTCATTGAGGATGCTGTGCCCGGTGTGTTTACCTGCGGTTCTCCCCAGTTGCTCGGCAAATATTATGAACCTGCCCTTGGTCAACGTATCGAAGGTTTAGGCATTTTAGATTTAGTCAGTAAGCATCCCGGCTTTGAGGCGAAACGCTGTATCGGCAATGTGGCCTTTGAAATTACGGCGAATCCTTTAGCAGACGATCTCACAAAAAAACTTGGTCAAAAACCCGTTGCCCTCGGCTTCGAAAACCATGGCGGCAGAACCTATCTTGGTGATGTGCAGCCCCTCGGCAAAGTTTTAACGGGTTATGGCAATAACGGCGAAGATGGTTGGGAAGGTGCTTTCTATAAAATGGCGATCGCCACCTATGCCCATGGCCCTCTTTTGCCGAAAAATCCCTTTATTGCCGATTGGCTCCTCGAAAAAGCCCTCGAACGCAAATATCAACAAACAGTGGAATTTTCTCCCATTGATGACAACCTAGCAAAACAAGCTCGCAATACCATGTTTAAGCGTTTAGATTTAGCCGAATTGAGCAGCACAGCGTAGATTCACCACATACAATACTGTTGACTGATACCTGATAACTGATAACTGATAACTGATCCCTGACTTCCGATGGACAACGAGGCAAAAGGACTTTTAATTCTTATTCTTCCCTTCGCACTGTTGATGACAGTAGTGATTACAGCTTGGCCGCTGATCGTGTTGGCGATCGCCTTTTCCATTGCGTGGCGGCTGTGGCAAGAATACCAATGGCAACAGTTATCTCTGGCGGTAAATCCGGATTTTCGTCGCCTCATTGAAACTAACCAAGGCAAAATTACCGTCGCTGACCTTGCCCTCGAAACGGGTTTATCTGGTGGCTCTGCCCGTTGGTTTCTAAACCGTAAAGCGAAGGAATATGGCGCTCAGGCGATCGCCTACGAAAATCGCGGCATTATTTACTATTTTCTGACCGTGAGTGCGTTGGGCAATATGTTTGACGATAGCGATCCAGAGTTTGAGCTAGACGAATTTGAGCTGGCCGATACAGTGCAGTCAGAGCCTGTTGAAGCATCATCTTCTCCCAACGACATTGCCCAGTTGCTTGATGTGGAGGATGCCTCGCGGGTGGGAAATATTTCGTCCTTAGTCGATTTACATTCTGCCCAAGCTCTGGAGCCGATGATCCAAGCCGATCTCGCTAAACGTTTGGATGTTCATCCCAGCACCCTCCGCAAACGTCGCCAAGAAGAGGGTTTCCTTGAATGGAGTCGCGACAAAGATCCCCAAAATGTCAGTTGGGAATTTGATGCGGACTCGCGCCAGTTTTTCCCGCAAGTTTAGACGGCGATCGCCTGATTTTTTTATTAATACTCTCCCCAATTTTTTTATGGCAATGGATCTCGAACAGTTGCGTCTACAATTTCCGGCGATCGCGGCTAAGTCTTATTTTAATTTTGGTGGGCAGGGGCCCCTTTCCCGAAAAGCGCTGAATGCCATTATTTCCAGCTATGACAAAGTGCAAGTGCAAGGGCCTTTTTCCATAGCGGTGAATGCTTGGGCGCAGGATGTGATGGCGAAAACAAAAGCGGCGATCGCCTCCGAATTACGCGTCCAACCGAAAAATTTGGTGCTCACAGAAAATGTCACCATGGGCTGCAATATCGCGCTATGGGGCATCGAGTGGCAGGAAGGTGACGAAATTCTAGTGGGAGATTGTGAACACCCCGGCATCATTGGGATATTACAAGGACTGGTGTATCGCTTTGGTGTAAAGCTCAATTTCTGCCCAATTTTTGACACCCTCAATGAAGGTGATCCCACAGAAGTGATTACCCAAGCATTAACCCCGAAAACACGCTGTTTAGTCATTAGTCATTTGCTTTGGAATACGGGACAGGTTTTACCGCTCAAAGAAATTTGCCAAGTTTGCCATGACCAAGATGTGCAGGTAATGGTGGATGCGGCGCAATCGGTCGGGGGGCTCGCGCTGAATTTAGAAGAAATGAGAGTGGATTTCTACGCCTTTACTGGCCACAAATGGTGCTGTGGCCCTGCGGGCGTGGGCGGTTTGTATGTTTCTGAAGCTGCGATGGCGACCTTGCGACCAACTTTCATTGGCTGGCGGGGCGTGAAAACATGGCCTTCTCCAAAGGAAGTCACCTTAAAAAATGATGGCAATCAATACGAAGTGGCAACTTCTGCTTATCCTTTACAAGTAGGACTCACTGAGGCGATCGCCCTGCACCAGAGCTGGGGAACATCGGAGCAACGTTACGCCAAAATCTGTGAGATGAGTGCCTATACATGGGAAAGATTAAACACGATTAATGCGGTGTCTTGCCTTAAAAATTCTCCACCGGAATCGGGTTTAGTTTCGTTTGTCGTTGACTCCCCGATTGGTCATAAAAAACTTGTTGAAATCCTTGAAGAACAAGGGTTTTGTTTGCGCACTTTGACTTACCCTGACTGTATTCGCGCTTGCACCCATTACTTCACCACTGAAGCTGAAATCGATGCCATGGCGATCGCCCTAGAATCTCTACTTTGACAGTAAAAGAATAGCGCTCGAGATCCTGAAATCTAGGGACTTTTGAGATTGTTTTAGTAGGATTTACGCACAATGCAGAAATATCTCTTTCTGTGCAATGATGATTGCCCATGATCTTATCCTTGCCAGTAAACTCCGATAATTTCAGGCTTTTTTAGTTTGGTAGATGGTCTGGGTCAATGCCTTGGGATCTCAAGTAAGCCTCTAAACGTTCCTTTGCTTGTCGCTCTTGCCCTACCTGCTGTTGGGCTTGCTCTGCTGCACTGAGGTGGCGATCGCCTGATTCATTAAACCAAGTCAATATTTCTTGGGGGATACCGCCAATTACCCCTTGATAACGCCCGATGCCTAACCCGATTTCTGGCATCCAATAGGGTTCACCAATCTGAAGACGATAAGCACTCTCTTCCAATTTGTAAACCTCAAAAGGCAGATGGCGATCGCGCTGCCAAAATTCCGGATTGTAAATCACATAATAAAGCACACCGAGCTGGGCATACTTTGCCATTTTCTTTGTGTATTCGTCGCCCGGCGTGTGGGAAACCATCTCCAAAACAAACATCGGCGCAATATCGTTCTCTTCCCACAGAACATAGCTCGGTCGAGACTTGCCACCTTTTTTCCGCTCCACACCCAAGCTCAGAAAAGCATCAGGCACAATCGGCACGCGAGGATTAGCCCCAGTAGTATGGTAAATCGCCATATCAACGCCAAAATACCAATCCATGCGCTCCGCCCAGAGATGAGTCAAAAGGAGCAGCAGTAAATTGGGGAGAAGATTTTGATCTTCGTTGTCCACGGGTATATCGTCCGAACAGGGCAGCTCAGCAGCAGTAGGTAAAGGATGATTGACTGATGGAAGCATTGTAAATCGTGTCACTCCACAGTGAAGTCATGCACTAATTATAGCGATCGCCCTACCCACATTTCGAAGAAGTAATAGGCGATCAGTACTCTAATCAGCACAAGGATCATTTTGAGGTGGATGCCAACCTGCAGCTATCCAAAGTTTCCTTGTTGCTTGAATCGAATCTTCTGCCGGATATCTCTCATCATTCAGAACACCTCGGATCAATGCACCTTGATTTTCCCAACAAAAATGATCCGACCACTGATATAAACGAGGTTGATAAATGGGTGTTATTTCTTTGTTTTTTGGATCAACACCTGCCACAAAATTGTATCGACGCTCATTGCAGCGACGACAGGCCAGAGCCAAATTCTCCAAATCATCAGTACCACCCAAAGATCGAGGAATGAGATGGTCAATAGTAAAACGACTTGCACTCAGCTTCTCTGGCGAATGACAATACTCACACAAATAATCTGCTCTTTCGCGCACAGTTTGGCGCAGCTCTTTGTCAAGCGGCATTTTGGACAAGCAGCATGGCGTTAAGGTGGGTGAAAATACGATCTAGCTCGCCAATAGCCTCTAGTTCTAGTACTTCATCGGTAGACAATTGATCTGCCTTTTTTTTCTCTAAAAGCATTTCCATCTTCGTCTGTAGCGAATCGCTGAAACGAAATAACGAAGCAGCACCATTCTGTTCGAGAGTAATCTCATGGATTAATGATGATGGCTTACCAGTAAGAGCAACCATATAGATTTCACCTAGGCTTATCTCTTCATAGGTTATCAAACAAAAAAGTAGCAGGCGATCGCCATCATAAATTAGGAGCTGAATTATCTAAATAAGAAGACGCAAATAATCAGAGCCTTTTTCTCCAAAATTAATGATTGCGTTAGGAAAAGAGAGGTTTGGCGTTGTAGGGCATAATATGGGGGAACATTCCGCGAACCAAATACGTTTCAAGACCTGTAACCCCATGCCTATTCACCGAGCGATCGCCTAAATTATAGTTATGCGCCCCAGTCTCCAAACGGTTACTGCTCCTGCATCTGTACAGGATTTGACCCTGACCCGAACTCCCGATGGTCAGCAGCTGGAGAATATCAAAAGTCACCTCGACCTGATTCTGTTGGCGTTGGAATCTTTATCTGGAATCGGCTCGGAAGCGATGTTATTGGCAGCGAAAGAACTTAACCTCGAAAAAGTAATTGGCGATCGCGTCACATTATGGCGGTTGCGACAATCGAATCCTTTGCGTAAGAGTAGTGGTGGGCGCAAAAAGCTGGATGTGGAGGAAGCAAGATCTCTCGTTTTGATCATTTGTCACCTCGCCCAACAGGAACAGGACAATATCCGCCGGGCTTGTGCATTACTCGAACAAATGACGGAACAGGGCAAAGAACCCCATCGGGCGGCATTGTTGGGGGATTATCTCGATAATTTTAGTAATACTTACCAAGAGCGCATGGACGAAGAAAGTCCTGCTCCGCCAGAATTTTTGGTGCGTCTCGCGTTCAAGCTGCTCATTGATTTGCTGTTTTATGGCGCAACCAATGGTCATCGTCGTTTATGGCTGGCGCTAATGGATCATGCTACAGAATAAAACAATTTAAAACTCCTTGTTCTCACTAAACCTTCTTGATTTGACCCGCCGCTAAACTTTATGCTCTCACCCACCCTCATCCGTCGATATACACCGCCGACTTGTAGCCTAGAAGTGGTTGCAAAAGCTTCTGCGTTGTCCCAATGGACAGGGAATCCGGTGATTAAAGAATTAAAATTTGAGCTGAGTCTCGATGATCCGCGCCTTGTGACGGAAAACAAGATTTTACTCACGGGCGATCGCCAACAATTAGAAGATTTAGTTGAAGTTGTCACGGATTACGTGCAGAACTTTTTACAGCAAACAAATCCTGTTTTTGACTTTGCGCCGACTCAGAATATCTACACCTATCAAACCCAAGGTAGTACTCCCGCTAATGTTGCAACCATTGCCCGCCCGCAACTAGAAACTAAGGGTTTACTGTCCCATCGATTACATTTGGGAAGACTTGCCAATGACGTTTCTGGACAAACGATTCAACTCAGTGCCACACAACTCTACGATCTCGCCAATGCGCTGGAATCCTACAGTGCGGAAATGGTAGCGCTACCGACTCTCACGGCAAACCAAAATCGTAAAAATGTAATGCGTTGGGGGGCGATCGCCGCGTCATTTTTAGTGGTGGTGGGTTTGAGTAAAACGGCCTTTGATATGCAGCAAGCTGCGCAAAACGAAACTGCCGCAAGCCTTGAAGCCGTTGAAGAATCTCCCGCCGACTTTGAACAGCAAGTTGTACCGCCAAATCTCCATTCGTCCTATAGCTTTAGTGAAGTACCGGAGCTGGAAGAAGCCCTGAATGCGGAGAAAGCAGACCCGACAAACGTTAATCTTAAGCCCATTAATACCAATGCCAGACCATCTACCTCTGGCGATAGTGGCAGCTCTCGGAATGACCGCTCTCCTGCTTCATCTAATGAATCCCGCCCAGAAAGTGGCTCCGCAGCTCAACCTCGTGTTAATGCCCCGCAACCGCCGGCGATCGCCACTGCTCCCTCCGCCGTGATTCCACGCACTGCCGGCAGTGTCCCCAGCGCCTCTGGAACCCTTGCCCCTGCTTCTCCTGTCCCATCTGCATCAGTCCCCCAACCTAGTAGCGCTGCGGTACAACGGGAAGCACAAGCAGATTGGAGTAATGGCGCGGAGTTGAATAGCGTTGCTATGAATTTTTATAGTGATGAGTTTGCGGCTGCACCGGTTTTAACGGGCGATCGCCTCAACCAAACCCAGCAATTTTTTGATGCAAACTGGCAAACCCCCGACGGACTCCAAGAAACCCTAGAATATCGCCTTAATATTGACCAAGCTGGCAACCTACAAAAAGTGATCCCCCTAGGCAAAGCATCGGAACTTTACCAAAATCGGTTGAGCTACCTAACAACAGGCAAGCAAATCGTTAACCCAACCGAAATCGCCCCCCAAACAATCCGTTTAGTCCTCGACCCCGACGGCACAGTCCAAACCTTCGAAGAGCCACAACTAAATCGCCCTTAAACTTAAAATCTTAGATTCAGAACTCAGAAACTTTGAGTTCATTACACTTGGGCACAACCCTTAAGCAAAGCGACTAGATTGACCCTTTTCTTTTTGGTATTGAATTAACTTTTTCTGAATCGCCCCCTGTAAATCACGGCGGTGGACTTCAGTACCGGCATTTAAATCGCCAGAAGTCTCGAGGAACACAATGCTATCCAGCTGCTTTAGAGCAAAAAGCTGAAACAAAATATGGGTCACAGGAATGCGTTGCACCGTTAAATCAGGATCAGGGCGATCGCCAGAAATATCTTCAAACAATGTCGCATCTTCAGCAGTACTAAAAGCATAAATCACCTTTTTTTCTAAGAGCGGATCACGGCGATTACTGAGAGTCGTTAACAGCCAATTTCCCTGGGAAGACTGGTAGGCAAAATAGTCGTTATGTTTTAGCTGAGTCCCAAAGGTTTTCAGCACTGGATTGACAGCTTTTGCGATGACATCAGGAGTTACGCCATCCTGTGGCGCTTGGTCAACGAGGATTTGCAATTGTTGCTCTAAATTCATCGTTAACTCCAGAAAAGACATCAGTTAATTATAGCCACTTTATACGAGAATCGAGACACCCAAAAAATCAGCCAATAGTGATACCCCTTCACCCAAAACCCTACTGATATTTATATAAATTTCCGGCGAAAATCCATAAACTGCCCCAATTATTTATTTCTGCTGGCATTGTAGTAAGTAATCATAATCAATTGGCAAAATTATTAAAATCGTTTTAGCTGCTTCTCAGTTTTATAGGCTACAAAACCTTGATTCGCTGTAATTTATTAGTGAATAATATTAGTTGCTATGCTGTGAAACTTTGCCAGTTTACAAATTAAAACCAAGCCAATTTTTTCAATATCCAAATTTTGCAACAAGAGAGCATATTTTTATGTTTTTACGCTATTCATTAAACGATACACTCGTTGAGGTGATGGAACCTCAGACATTATGGGATCCATTTCAAACAAAAGTTCTTGGCCGTTCCCATGCAGGCGAAGAAATGCAGGAGCCAGAATTGTTACCAAAGAAAGATTTAATTTTCCCTTCTGGAGAATCTTTACCTAAAGCTTGGCTCGACCCAGAATACAATTTAGAAAAATAAATAATAATTATCTTTTCGGTCAGATTCTTAGTTCTAGAATTAGCTTTTTTTACTAGAGTTCAAATTCAAAGAGATAGGTTAAAAAAAGTTCTGCTAATATTAATTTTAAAAAAGATTTTCCCTTTGATTTTCCTATTTTGGTAATTAATACCAGAGAATTAATCCCTCAAAATAGATCATTCCTATCAAGGATACAATGGCAAAATTCTACCCTGATGATAACTTTGGCGATCGCCGATTTATGTTGCTTTTTTTGCCCGAAGTAATAATGAACCTGCGCCACAGTAAGCTTGATAAACTTCATAGGTAGGAAAATAAGCCGAAGGCGTAAAATCTTGGGCTGAAATCTTAACTGGCAAAGGAACACGACGATGGGTGATATTTTCCCAACCCGCTGAAATTAACAGTTTTTCCCAGTCTACTACCGAAAAATTATGCGCCGTAATCGATAGCGCTTCCACCCAATATTTTGCTGCTGGATTATCTTGATAAAGATCGATCACCAGACCTAAATGACCGCCAACCCTAGAGATACGTCGCCATTCTTTTAATGTATCTAGTGGCTGAGCGTTGTAATACAAAGATTCGACGGAAATAATATGGGAAAACTGTCCATCGGGGAAGGGAGTTTTTGTACTATCTGCTGTTAAAAATTCGAGGTGAGATAAGGTTTTTCTAGATGAGGCGATCGCCACCATTTCTGGAGATAGATCTATCCCAACCCCCTCCGCAATATCTGCACCGATTAAATCATTTAATATCCAACCAACACCGCAACCGGCATCAAGCACAACCGAATCAGCGGCGATCGCTAAATCTTTTAATAGGATTTTTGTGGCATAGAGATGTCCCTCCGCCATCGAATCTCCACGCCCAACTTCTGCCCACTGATCAAATTCAGTAGCAATTTCATTGGCATGGGAAAAAGGACTTTGCTCTAATGGTGATGAAGACATAAATAGTTTTAAATGATTTTTTTAGTGATTTTTTGATAATTTTTTTAATATATTTTTAATATAAATTTAAGCTGTTTTTTTCGCCACAATAAAAACTGCTTTTTTCTTATCTGGCTGCCATTGATAATCAATCGAAAAGCCAGTTTTTGTTAAACTTTCTACTAAATTTTCAACAGTAAAAACTTTTACCAACGGGAAAAATCCGAGCACTTTACCCATAGGTGCAATTAGCTTAAACCATCCCATTTCATCTCCTAAACACATGGTACTCGTTACAAGTAAACCACCGGCTTTAAGCATTGTATAAATCTTGGCGATCGCCGCCTCTTTATCCTCTAGTAAATGCAAAATACTGAGTGCCAAAACCATATCCATACTACCCTTAGGCACATTTAATTCTTCAACACTACATTGCTCAAAAGTGATGTTTTGAATATTTTGCTCACTCGCTTTTTGTTGGGCGATCGCCAACATTTCTTTCGAAAAATCTACCGCGCGAATATGTTTAACATGAGGCGCATGGAGGATTGCCGTAGAGCCTGTACCACAACCGATTTCAAGCAATTCCATCTCAGGATTGAAATAGCCGCGAGTTATCTCCAGCTTTTTTTGGTAGGATTCCTCATCTTCAATGGGTTGTTCGGCATATTTTGCTGCAATCTTATCCCAAAATTTTGTAGATTGTGACATTGCTTTTCCTATTCAAAATATCAAAAAATCAAGTATGAGCTTCAGTTTAAAGGCTTTGGCGATCGCTGCATAAACCAGATCGGAGAACTATTTGTAAGAATATGTTTATGAACAACCTCAAAACCATTTTTTTGATACAAAGCTAAATTTTTCTCCTGAGAATTTTCTAAATAGGTCGGGGCTTGCTCTCGATCCGCCATCGCCAAAACATGAGTAAGTAGCCGACTAGCCACTCCCTGACGACGAAAAGATTGCCTAACACCAATTGCACAAAGATAATAATGGGGCTCTTTAGGGTGATAACGTAAAGAGAGACTAGACAAAGAAAAAGAGCGCTTTAAAGAGTCAAAAGTAAGATTTTGCCGATTGTGCCACAACATCTTAAAAAATCCAAGAGATAGAGCATTTGGATCTTGACCGGGCTTTGACCAGAGTGCGCAACCCATCATTTCACCGTGATTATTCTTTACATAAAAAGAACAATCAAAGGGCAAATAAATATGTTGAAAAAGCGCCTCGAAAAAATCACGGGTTACGCCTCGTTTGCCCAACAAATATGACATTACAGCATCATCTTCAAAGGCTTCTTCTAGGATTTCTGCCATTGCAGTAGTATCCTGAAGAGTTGCTTTAATCACTCCATCTGCATTAGCTATATCCATAAAAATATCAATTTAAAATTCTCTCCAACAGCAGCACTTATGATATATATATTAGCCTTTATTTCATGGGAATTTTACTGGGAAAGTTATTTTGCTAACTTTTTTTATGGTCAAAGCCGACAAAATCATAGGCCAAAATCAGAGATTTATAAAAGTTTAATGATAGTCAATAGTCTCTTCAAGAAAAACTTGATTTCTAAATTTTAATGACATTTATAGTATCCTGAGTCTCCCTATGATGGCTGGCGATCGCCGACGGTATAAAGTAATAGATCATAACTCTAAAACCACCATTTTTTGCCTATTTTAAAGAGTGAAAAATCTCTAATTCCAAGCCTTTTTTGGTTATGATAGATAATTTTTGGTAGGCCTACCCTCAAATCGACAAAAGCACAAAGCCAAAAAGACCGCTAAAACAGGAATTAAAGGATCACTATACCTTGTAATAAAATGAGAAAACAAAGCATAAAAAGAATGATTAAAGAGCACAATTAAAGAAAATGCTAGGATCCCTATTTTGCCAAGCTTAATGGCTCGTGATATTACGATTAGAAAAGCAAAAAAATAAGTGAGTCTCGTCAAGGCAAGTGACCTTTCTGGCAAAACTCGAACGAAGGCTCCTCGGTAAGCAAACACTGGAATTAAGGCCGTATGCTTAAACCAATTCTGTTTGATTTTTGCAAAAGCTTCTGACTGTAAATTATTATCTATTTTTTCATATTCGCCATTGTCTTTTAGTATTTGTACCCTGTTCTTTGTACGGCGATAAAATCCCTCTGGATTATCACGATCAAATTTTTCGTAATCTTCCTTTGCAAAAAAACGTTCTAATATTGGTTCTCCAATACCGGGAGTATAGGCAAAAAATGAAGCTCTATATTCCGACCAATTCATATCAGTAAATTCGGCACGGATAGCAAGGACTTCCCCGCCTCGACCAGAAATTTTCCAGACACCAAAGTTAGCATAGTTCCGAATCATCCAAGGGCTTACCAGCAAATATGCTGCAGCCAATATTAAGATGATTTTCTTCAATGGTTGAGTCGATTTTTTAAACCAAGCAAGACCAATAAAGGCTATGATCAAAAATACACCATAGTATAGATAAGAGGCTTTGATGAGCATTAAACATCCAAAGCTTAAACCTGCACCGATTGCATATTTTACCCAATCATTTTTAGTGGTGCAAAGATATAGGAATGTTGACAGAATCAATAGTGGTAAAGCAGCAATCAAATCTGTATTAAAAGAATTAATATCTGTACTCAGATCTGGTGATAAGCCAACAAGGATACTTGCAAAATAAGATAGTTTATTAGAGCCGCTAATTATTTTGCATGTGACAAATGTGCTGAAAATAATTAAGAGAAAAATTAATAAATTAACGCTTTTAAGATATCGTTGAATATTTGCACATTTAGATTCTGCTCTTATGAGGCAATTTAGGGTGATAGATTCTGGATCTACTAAAGTTTTTAAGGCTCCAGCAAGTATTAGGGGGTAGAGAGGCTCTCGACGAAAGGTTGGCGCAATAGTCGAATCATCTTGTCGTTCGTCGGAGACGATTCCATACTTGAATTTATTGTAAGCCATCGTCAGATTTTGACTGGCATCTTTATTGCTTGGTCTAGGTTCTAGTTCGTCAATATTGTTAATAAAAAATGCCAGTAGCATTAATAAAAGAAGGATTATGTTAATTCGTATTTTGTGTTTTTTCCAAAGTCTTTTCATTGCATATTTATGTCATTTTATTGCTTAGGTTTGTCTAAAAGTCTACTGTGAAATGAGAGTGTAACTGGGAATTTCTATGCAACTCTAGTGATCCTTGTTAAGGGAAATTGTTATGGGTTGATGCTTTTTTACTTGAAATTTGACGCTGGGATAGTTTGTGGGTTGATTTTACACAAAAAAACTGATGCTAGAGTAAGCATCAGCTTTGGGGTTGAATTATTTCTAATCGTTCTATTTTTCTTGTGGTTTAGGACATTTCGCTCAACTGGGCTGTTTTGATATTGACTTGGAGTTGGCGATCGCCGCGCGTTAGCTCAACCTTGAGAGTGGCATTAATCCCACTGTCTTCCACAGCTTCCTGTAGCTGGGGAGCATTGACGATGCGCTTACCATCAATTTTTGTGATGACATCACCGCGACGCAAACCAGCCTCTTGGGCAGGGCTATTGGGCAAAACTCCAATGACTAAAACACCTTCTACTTCAGGGAGTGTGACTAAAGAGTTGGGATCGCTGTTGTTTTGCTTCGCCTCATCTGGTGTGATGGTCACCATGCGAATGCCAATGAAGGGATGGGGAACTTCTTTGCCCGAAGCAAGGGTATCTTGGAGAGATTTTGCTTTATTAATCGGAATCGCAAAACCAATGCCCATCGCATCACGACGGATTGCAGTGTTGATACCAATCACTTCACCTTTTGCGTTGAGGAGGGGGCCACCAGAGTTGCCGGGGTTAATGGCGGCATCGGTTTGGAGAAAGTCAACACGTTTATCGGGAATACCAGCTTGGGCTGAAGAACGTTCTAAGGTGCTGATAATACCGAGAGTCACCGTATTGTTTAGACCGACGGGATTACCGACGGCGATCGCCCAGTCACCGACTTGCACATTGCCAGAGTTGCCGAGGGGCGCAACGGGAATAGATTCATTACCGGGATTAATTTTGACCACAGCAAGGTCAGTAATTTCGTCTGTGCCCTTTACTTCCCCTTCAAAACTGCGGCCATCTTTAAAAGTCACAGTTACTTTGTCCGCGCCACTAACAACATGGGCATTCGTGAGGATAGTGCCACTACCATCAGTAATAAAACCAGAACCTTGTCCTGTTACCACTTGCTCCTGTTCACTGGGGAAATTACCAAAGCGATCGCCGAAAAATTCCCGAAAGAACGGGTCATTCATAAAGGGATCTTGGAAACGACGCACCACTGTCTTTTCTGTATCAAGACGGACGACAGCAGCACCAGTTCTCTCAACAGCCTCCGCGACAAAACTGCGCTCACCAGTAATGGGAACAGCAGCAACCTGTTGGGGCGTTGCAGTATCCGCCAAAGTCTGATTAATCGGTTCGCTAGAACCTTGCATCGCACCAAATGTAATAGCGCAGCCAAAGACCAGCGCCACAATGTGAGTGCTAAATCGCCGAAAAAATTTAGATCGTCGCATAGGAGTTTTTCTGCTCATCAAATCTTGTCACTAGTCAACAGCAATGGCGATCGCCCCAGAAAAGTTTGAGCGGTACACCAAAAAATTATTAACCCAATGGTAACAACTTAGACCGGCGTATTTAGGTAGGGATTTTTCGCCATTGCCAGGAGAACACTTCAACAACCACGACGTTAATTCCGTAATTATGTTCAACAACTATGCTCAATAAAAAATCTCCCCCAGCACATCAGACTTACCAGCAAAAAACCGAATAATCCCCAAAAATCAAAATTAAACCATCAGCCTCCCCAAAGAGCCCATCCTCCCAACCACCAACCCCCAAAAACCGACAACAGACTTCAAAACCCCCCCCATTAACGAGACATCTGTCGCAACGCTCGCGTTTGTTCCAAAATATCCTCCACATCCTCCTCCGAAAGACGCTCAACATAATTCACCTTCACCTCTTCCAATAGATCATTAACCAAAGATTCCATACGCTCGATACTTTCCTGAGCCTGAATTTCAGACGTAATACTATTAGTAAACTGCGATAAAAGCTGATCAAACAACTCATCAAACCGCGGATCTTCCTCAAGAACAGCCCTAAGCGCCTCCGCCACAATTTCATAAAACTGATGAGAAATTTCCCGCGCTAACGTCACCTTAAGATCACTCATTCCCGGCAATACTTGTAACCCCTGATAAGCAGGAGAACCCGACATAATACGATCAAGCGTATGACTAATCAAAGCTTCAGCTTGGGGTTGCACCTTCGGCAACACCTGATAAACCACCAAATTTGCCATGAGCTTAGCAAGCTCCACCGGCTCATTCACATCATTAAGATCTACATATTCACGACCAGCCGTTTGCGACAGTAGCGTAGCAAACTCACCACGACGTATCGAACCTTGAATTTGATTAATAATCCGGATAATAACGACCTCTGTAATATCCTCCGCAATGCCCGCCACAAAACCTTGACTAGCCTGCTTCTGAATTGCACTTAAATCAATAAGGTCAGCTTGGTTCAGACGCAACGTTACCGGAATGACTCGCAACCAACGGAACAAAGGAATTAAAAGAAAAATGTCATACCATCGCCACAACATTGCATCAAACCAGCTCACCCCAGTACGACGACTACTGATATACCAACTCCGCGCTAAAAATTCGAGCAGAAAAATCAAGAAAAAAGGAAAATCAATAATGCCAAAATTATCAACAGCATTACCATTTTCTCCAATCGGTCGGAAATAGTTTGTTTCTAATAGAGGCTCAATTTCCCGCTCAAAAAAATTAAACCCTTCGCGCCAGCCATTCTCTAGAAAATATTCCGTACTCCAATACTCCGTAAAGGCTTCCTTAGACGAAGCATCCACATCATCAAAAATGTGGCGACGCATCTTATTTTTGATTTTTTCCAACGTTCCCGTTTTATTCGCGACCTCAAAGGGATTAGTATCGACCATTTCAATACTCAGTTCCCTTAGCTCAGCAAGAATTTCTTCCTTTTCACGACTGTAACGACGTAAATCCTCGACAATATCCTCCTGCTCCGAGGCACTAACAAACTCATCAGACGGAGAAGTTGAGCGCACAGTAAGCTCATTAATCTGCCGAACTTTCTCTTTAAGATCTTCAACTCGCTGTAAATAATAGGCAGTATTACGATTTTTAACAATGCCTTTCACCCAGTCGTAACGCTTGGTCACATCAATGGGCAAAATCCTGACTGGCTCTTCAGGAAAAGTCCATTCGTATTCATTAATCCGCATATAGAACTGCACACGTCCTTGCAGCCAAAAATTACGTAATGGAATATAGCTGAGGTCAAAGAGTACAAAAGCTAAATTAACAGAGGCAAGTAATGCCATCCCCCTTTCAAACCATAGACTTGTGCGATTGCGCTTGGTGCGACGGATTTGGCTACGAGGCGCGATGGTCATGATAAATTAGGGGCGTTAGAAAACACATTAAGTATATTTGCGTGGCCTTTATTTTATACATAATTTAGATGGGAGCCGGAACAAAGTACAACGTCCGTTTAACGCCAGAGCAGCGGGAAGATTTCCAGCAAATCGCCCGTAATGGTTATCAGTCAGCAAAAATGATTCTTCACGCAAGGATATTGTTAATGGCAGATCGTGCTCATCCGGAGGGAAATTGGACTGATCAGCAGATTGCCCAAGCTTTAAGTGTTCATCCGAATACGGTGGCGCGGATTCGCAAGTTATTCGCCACAGGTGGAGAGGAGCGCGCTCTCAATCGCAAGGTTAGAGAAGTACCGCCAGTACCACCGAAAATCACCGGGGAAAAGGCTCAGAAACTTTTGGAGCTGTATGCGAGTGAGCCACCGGCTGGTCGTGGTTACTGGTCACTGAGTTTATTGGTATCAGAACTAAAGGCGAGGGGTTTAGTGAAGAGTATTTGTCGTGAAACGGTTCGCAAGGTTTTAAAAGAGCATGGTATTGTCCTTAGCCGCCGCAAACTTTCCCCCTGAATTTAGGAGTCCTACCATTTAACTTGTTTTTGCTGGATTTGTGAGATGTTGCGATTCATTTTTGCAAGGTTTTTTTGTAGGAGAGGTAAGGCTTCAATTTTCTCGGGATTGATCTGCGATCGCGCGGCAGCTTGACGAAGTTTTTGATCCATGAGCTGGGCAATTTGAAGTAACTCTCGACTCAGTTTTGTCATCTGAGATTTTTGATATTTTTGTAGCAACTTACCCCGAAAAATCTGAACCGCCGCCTGTTCGCCAAATTGACCCGGAACAAAGCGCAAACGCAATAGTAAGGGTTCCTCTTCATAGGTACGTAGCATCTCAATCTTCTTGGGCTTTTCTACCGGGCGTACGGGAAAATCTGTGAGGCGTTTTAATTCATGAATAACACCTTGAAACAAGGGTAAAGGCAATTTATCCAGTAAAACTTTTGACTTATTATTACGACTCCAAATGACTCGCCCATTAGCTTCCTTGCGTTCTAACGAAATCTGGGTCACATGCTGCAAGAGCGATCGCCCAAATAATTCCAAAATCAATTCGTGGGGAGGTAGCTGAGACAACATCGCAGCCGGGGCATTCACATACTGGCGACTCACTTCCAACGGCGGCAAAGACTGAACAAAATCACTCACCCTAGGCTGCGCTGCCGAAAGCACAGTATTCACCTCTTTACTTTTTAGAACAGACTCATTCTGACCCAAAGACTCATGACCAAAAATCAGAGTAGGGATCGCTTCCTCTTCCTCATCAGCCCGTTGTTGTTTCTGATAGTCTCGATACTTTGTCAATACATCTTGATAAACCTGAGCATCTAAAGTACGACGTTTAATAAAGTAATTTTTCGGTTTTAAAATCGGACGAACATAATCTAAGACAGCAACATTCGTCGGATCGACCATACCCAAAACTAGAGATTCACCCTGCACCGCCAAAGGTAAAATCTGGTGATACGAACATACCTCGTACGGCAAAAGCGAATCAATTAGATGAAACGTCTGTTCCACATTCATACCAAACACCCACGACCGATAAAAAAGACAACTGTCACTAAGCCACTACACCTTTGTACCCTCTCCTGACAAAGCAATCCGGCAAGCTCAGCTGGGTCACTGAAAATGTACAAAATACTGTTTAAACCCATTCTACGGAGTGATAACTAGAGGCCAACAAAATATTGCAGTTCATCTAGCTTATAGGTAACTGCCATGGTTAAATGTTAGTGCCGTTGTATAATTGGCGGCAAAACCATGTAATAGTAGCCCATCGGGCGACATTGTGGGGTTCCGAAACGTGACCAATATTAAGTCTTATTTACAAGCTCTAGGGTAGCGAGTAAATTCACCCGTCACAATCGCCTCATCCATTAAAAGTATAAGTTTAAAATATCCAAAATTTGCAGACCTAGAGGAAATCTATGACCAGTCAGACAGACCGTGTAGTCATCATTGGCGTTGCCGGGGATTCCGGTTGCGGAAAATCAACTTTTTTACGCCGTCTTACCGATCTATTCGGCGCAGAATTTATGACAGTAATCTGCCTCGACGACTATCATAGTCTTGATCGCAAGGGTCGTAAGGAAGCCGGTGTTACCGCCCTTAACCCTAAGGCAAATAATTTTGACCTGATGGCTGAGCAGATCCGCGACCTCAAGAATGGCAAAGCGATCGATAAACCGATTTATAATCACGAAACTGGTGAGCTTGATCCCCCTGAACGCATCGAGCCTAACAAAGTCATCGTTATTGAAGGACTCCACCCACTTTTTGATGAGCGTGTTCGTGAACTTGTCGACTTCAGCGTTTATTTAGACATCAGCGACGAAGTTAAGATCCAGTGGAAAATCCAGCGTGATATGGCTGAGCGTGGTCACACCTATGAAGATATCTTGGCATCGATTAATGCGCGTAAGCCTGATTTCTCTGCTTATATTGAACCCCAACGTGAATTTGCGGATGTTGTGATTCAAGTGCTACCGACTGAGCTGGTTGAAGATAAGGAAGGGAAATATCTACGCGTACGTCTAGTGCAAAGAGAAGGTATTAAAAACTTTGAGCCTGCTTATTTGTTTGACGAGGGTTCGACAATTCACTGGCGTCCCTGTGGCCGTAAGCTCACTTGTAACTATCCCGGTATTAAGATGTACTACGGACCCGATAACTACTTTGGGAATGAAGTTTCTGTCCTTGAAGTTGATGGTAAATTCGATAATCTCGATGAGATGATCTACATTGAAAGCCACCTCAGCAAAACTGGTACTAAGTACTATGGTGAGATGACTGAGCTTGTCCTTAAGCACAGAGACTATCCTGGTTCGGATAATGGGACGGGTTTGTTCCAGGTACTTGTGGGTCTTAAGATGCGTCAAACTTATGAAACATTAGTGGCGGCAAAAGCTGCGGCGGCGGTGTAGGCTTTATGTGGATTTAAGTTAGTTTCGTTTTAGCTTACTTAAATAAGTTGTTTTAAAATATTTAGGGGAAAAAGATCTGAGATGGTCTTTTTCTTTTTTCTGGTTGTTGCTTCATGGAGATGCGGCTCATCATGGTGGGGCGATCGCCTTCTTTTTTTGAGAAAACCCAATCGATATCTAGAGAAACAAGCCTCCATCAGCACAAATTTTTTCAATCAGTTTTAAGATAGAAAACAGTAACCTAGAAGACATATATCTCAAAAGCATTATGGTGACAGTTAGCAGTCAAGCCCCCAGTGCAGATACCGTAGCCGAAAACCAAGGCGGTTTACCCGTTACGATCATTACAGGTTTTTTAGGGAGTGGCAAAACAACGCTTTTAAACCACATCCTCAGCAATCAAGAAGGTTTAAAGACAGCGGTACTCGTTAATGAGTTTGGCGAAATTGGCATTGACAATGAGCTGATTGTCACTACTGACGAAAATATGGTCGAGCTGAGCAATGGTTGCGTCTGTTGCACCATTAACGAAGATCTTGTCAATGCGGTGCACAAGATTTTAGAGCGCGAGGACAAAATCGATTATCTTGTCGTAGAAACAACGGGTTTGGCGGATCCTTTGCCTGTTGCCCTCACATTTCTTGGGACAGAGCTACGGGATATGACTCGCCTAGATTCAATTGTGACAGTCGTTGACTGCGCCAACTACAGCTTAGATTTGTTTAATAGTGAAGCTGCCTATAGCCAAATCGCCTATGGTGATATTATTTTGCTCAACAAAACGGATCTGGTTGACGAAGCGGATGTGGATTCCTTAGAAGTGCGGATCCGCGATATTAAGGAGGGTGCTAGGATTTTGCGTACCCAAAAATCCCAAGTGCCTCTAGCTCTTCTCTTGAGTGTTGGCTTGTTTGAGTCGGATAAGTATTACGACGAAGCTGAAAGTCATAGTCACCACGACCACGACCACGACCATGACCATGATCACGGGCACGCCCACAATCACAGCCATGATCATGCCCATGACCACGAGCATGATGATCATGTCTGTACACCAGACTGTGACCATGATCACGACCATCACCATCACCACTCTAATCATCTAGAAAATGATGGTTTTACTTCTATTTCTATTCAAAGTGATAAGCCTTTTAATATCAGAAAATTTCAGTATTTCCTTGATAATCAAATGCCTGTGAGTGTGTTTCGGGCAAAGGGGCTGCTTTGGTTTGATGAAAGTCCTTTACGTCATGTTTTTCACTTGAGTGGTAAGCGTTTTACGATTGATGATTCTGAATGGAAAAAGGGTGAGGTTAAGAAAAATCAGCTTGTGCTAATTGGTCAAAATCTTGATGAGGCAACTCTCAGGGAACAAATCGAAAATTGTATTTGTTTACCTTCTGCAAACCGTGGAAAAGGATTTTCCTAAAATGGCTTAGTTGTTCAATGTTTGTGTGTTTACTCTCTGGTTTTGTTTTGATCAATCAGAGAGTTTTTTTGGGAGATTCTTGAGAGGACTGGATGTCAGGTTCTCAAAATGGGTATTTTTTGTTTGTTTAAAATATCGACTGGGAATTTCTGAGTGTAAAGATGGTTTGATTTAACGATTTTATTTGAGGTCGAGTAGGCCTTGTTCTTTGGGTTTGGGTTGAAAGCGGATTTCAATTTTGAGGCCTCTTGCTTGTAGATTTTCGATGATTTCGGCTTCGAGGCGACGGGCATGGTTTTTGAGGATTTTGGTTTTTTGAATTTCTTCGGCTGCTGCTATTTCTGCGTTTTGAGCTGGGGTGAGATGGGGTTTGATGTCAATGGGTTCGGTCCAGCGGGCTTCGGCTAGGCTGTTACCGTCGGGTAAGGTGCCATTTTCTTGGATCCAAGTGTTTTTGATTTCTTCGAGTAATGTCCGGCTTGGGCGATCGCAGGTATGAATCTTTAGCCAGTGGCATTGGTCGGGGCAGCGGACTAGGTGTTGTTGTAAACTTTTTTTGAAATCGCGGGAATAGCCAATGTAGCGGAGGGTTTCGGTGGCATCGTAGATGGCGTAAATTCCGATTTTGGCATCGAAGTTGGAGGCGATCGCCCCGCGGCTGTCGATGTAGGGAAATAGGTTTAATTCGTTGAGTACAGGCAAATCCATGGGCAGCAGTTTGGGTGGCAAAAGTCTACTATTGATCTTAGGCAAGGCCGCCTAAGCAGCAAGGCGATCGCAACTATCCTTAATTGTTCCGAGAAATTATGGCACGGCAAAAAAAAGATAATTGGTATTTGAAGCTGGAACGACGCTGGGTAGCTCCGGCCTATGGTGGTGGTGTTTTAGGGGGGGTTGGGTTGTCGTTTTTTGGGGCGGCGACTAATACAATGGCGGGTTGGCTTTATGTGCTGAGTGGGACGATTTTTGCGATTTTATTGCTTGGGGCGATCTTGCCAGTGCGCTCTATTAAAGAATTAGAGATTGGGCGATCGCCGATTGCGCCTGTGAGTGTGGGTGAGGTGATGCAGGTTAGGGTGCAAATTATCAATCTGAGTAAGGCCTCGAAAAGTTTAGTGGCAGCGATGGATGTATTGCCGGAGGCATTGGGCGCACCTCGCCGTAAGGTGATCGAAATGTTACCCCCGAAGGATAGTTTGGAATGGGTTTATGAAATCGATGCCCTTAAACGGGGCATTTTCCATTGGGATATCTTGGCTCTGCGTACGGCTAGTCCCCTCGGTTTGTTTTGGTGTCGGCGATCGCGCTCAGTACCTGCTAGGGCTGTGGTGTATCCCCAAATTTTGCCGCTCAATACTTGCCCGATTATCGATAGTATTGGTTCGGATGAGAGCAAAAAATTCGAGAGTGATCGCCTCCATCAAAATGCGACTGAAGGTGTCACAAAATCGATCCGAAATTATCGAGTGGGCGACCCGATGCGTCTGATCCATTGGCGTAGTAGCGCAAGGTTTGGTGAGTTTAAAGTGCGGGAGTTAGAAATTACAACGGGCGGTGAAGAGGTCATTATTTGTCTTGATCATCAATTTGACTGGAACCCCGAAAGCTTTGAACAGGCGGCTAGCGCAGCGGCTTCTCTTTATTTCTACGCGCGGCGATCGCAGCTAAATGTCAAACTGTGGACGGCTCAAACGGGTGTGATTAATAATCGTTTAATTATTTTAGAATCCCTCGCAGGTATTCAGCCAGATACGACCAGTGCCCCTAAGGCTCTGCCGAAATCAACTTTACTTTGGCTAACTCAAAACCCTGCCAGCATCGAAACTTTGTCACGGGGCAGTCGCTGGATCTTTTTTGCTGGAGATAATAATGACCAGTCACAGCCATCGTCGCGACGGGGTTTAACCATTAACTCAACGGATGCCCTACAAATGCAATTACAAAAGGCGGTTTTTAGTTCCATTTTGTGACGGTAAAGTATACATGACTAAAATTCAATAATAAATCTTCTATCTAAGTACAGGACAAAAGTTGAACAGGGTCGAATAGAGGACAAGGAAAAGAGGAA